>JBEKVF010000296.1:0-3974 GCA_049514295.1 Acidimicrobiales bacterium | reverse complement strand
GCTCTGCATAGCCCGACCACAGCCACTCGGCGCAGGCGGTGAGCGACAGTTGGCCGAAGAGCGTGGCCCCCAGCTGCAGGGCGTCCATGCCGGCCCCGGGCGGGGCGGGGGTCAGGCCCGAGCTGCCGACGTGCAGCGAGACGACGCTGTCCGTCTCGACCACGGCCTCCATGATCGGGTCCCAGTGCGGCCGGTCCCACAGCGAGGGCAGCCCGATCTCGTGCGGGCGCTCGGGGAAGGTCACCGACGTGAAGCCGCGGTCGGCGTTGCGGCGGATCTCGGCCACGGCGAGGTCGGGGTCGGCCAGGTACGTGATCCCGAGCGGGACGATGCGCTCGGGGTGAGGGGTGTACCACTCCTCGAAGAGCCAGTCGTTCCAGGCCCGGATGCAGGCCAGGCCGAGCTCGCGGTCCTTGGCGTCGAAGAAGACCCGGCCGCAGAAGCCCGTGATCATGGACGGGAAGTTCACCGACGCCCAGACCCCGTTGATGTCCATGTCGCGTACCCGGGCGTCGGCGTCGTAGCAGCCCGGCCGCATCTGGTCGAAGCGGAACGGCTCCAGTCGGACGGTCTCGGGCCGGCGCCCGGCCACCGCGTTCATCCCGACCTGCGTGTAGAGCTGGCCCTCGAACTCCCACACCTGGTGCCCCTCGGGCGTCTCGACGATCCGGGGTGCCTCGTCCTGGAGCGCCGCCGGGAGCCGCCCCTCGAAGGTGTGGGCGGGCTCGACCACGTGGTCGTCGACGGAGATCACGGTGTAGCGCACCGCCCGTGGCTCGGGCTCGGGGAGGAAGAGATCGTCGGCGGGCACGTCCGGAGTATGCCCGACGTCGTGCACCCGCGCCCGCGGCGGTCCCCCTCCTGCCGCCCACCCCCGGGGATACTGGGTCGAACCCGGTAAAGGAGGCGGAGTGATTGCTCTCGTGGTGGTGTCGACGTTCGTCGTCCTGGTGCTCGGCGTCCTGGTGGCGGGACTCCTCCGCAGTCATGCCGACATCCTGCGGTCGCTCCACGAGCTCGGGGTCGGAGTCGGCGACCCCGCCTCGGCCGCCGACGGCCGCCCCGGCCCCGCGGCACCGGCGGCGGTGGCACTGGGACCGACGGCGGGTGCCCCGGCCCTCGGGGAGGCCGCGACGGTGGCGGGCGTGACGCCGGCCGGCGACGCGCGGGCCGTCGCCGTGGCGAACAGCGACCGGCTCACCCTGCTCGGGTTCCTCTCTTCAGGCTGCGCGACGTGCACCGCGTTCTGGGACGCGCTGCAGGCGCCCGGGGCCATGGACCTGCCGGACGGCACCCGGGTCGTGATCGTCACCAAGGGACCCGACCGCGAGGTGCCCGCCGAGGTGCAGGCGCGGACGACGGGGCGCATCCCGGTCGTGATGTCCACCGAGGCCTGGATCGACTACCAGGTGCCCGGCTCGCCGTTCTTCGTACTGGTCGACGGCGCGACGGGCCGCACGGTCGGGCAGGGCGTGGCGAGCACCGTCGCCCAGCTGGCCGAGCTCGTGCGGCGGGCCGAGCACGACCGTGAGCCCGGAGCGGCCCGGCGCCGCCCCGACCCGTCCTCGGTGGGTGGCCCGGCGCGGGAGGCCGCGGCCGACGACGTGCTCCGTGCCGCAGGGATCCCTCCCGGCGACCCCAGCCTGTACCCCAGGACGCTCGACGACGTCTTCCCCTTCGGGACCCCCGCCGCGGCGCCTCCCGGCGTCGCCAACGCGCAGCCGGTGCGCACCGACTGATGGCCACCATCGGCGCCCACGGCATCGTGGCGCGACTGCCCGACGGATTCGAGGGGCGGATCTTCGTGCGCCCGCCGGCGCTCGGCGCCACGTACCCGGTGGCGCAGTTCGCCACCTTCCCCCTGCCCGACGACATCGGGGACTTCGGCAGCGGCGCCGTCAACCTCATGGGGTCCGAGGACGTCTTCGCCACCCTGTTCGAGTACGGGCCCGAGAGCCTCGGCGCCGCCCTGTTCGCCCGCCAGGGCAGGCCCGAGACGTTCTCGCCGGATGACTTCTCCCCGATCGTGCTGCGGCGGGGGCTCGTGGGCCAGTCCGGCACGCAGTGGTTCTTCACCGAGGCGGGCCGACCCTTCTCCTTCTACGCCGTGCTCGGCAGCCACATCCTGCGGGACCGGCTCGTGCCCCGGGTCAACTCGCTGCTCACGTCACTGGCGGTGAGCCCGGCGGTGCCCGACGTCCCCGCCGCGAGGCCGCAGTGGAACTGATCGGCCTCTACCTGATCGCCGCGGCGCTCCTCGTGGCCGCCGGGATCGCCAAGGCCGTCCGGCCCGACGACACCGCCCGCGCCCTGTCGGCGCTGCTCCCGCGAGGGCATGCGCCGTCGCAACGGCGGCTGCGCGAGGCCATCCGCGCCGGCGCGCTCGCCGAGGCCATGCTGGGCCTGGTCGCGCTCGTGGTGCCCCGCCCGGTCACCGCGGCGTTGGTCGCGCTCTCCTACGCGTTGTTCGCGATCGTCGTCGCCGTCGCCCGGGTACGGGGAGGCCCCCTGGCGACCTGCGGCTGCTTCGGCCGGCCCGACACGCCGGCCACCCGGCTGCACGTCGCCGTCAACCTCGCGCTGGCCGGCGCCGTCGCCGTCGTCGCCGCCGGCATCCCGAACGGTGGCTCCATCGCCACGCTGCTCGCGCACCAGCCCTGGGCCGGCCTGCCGCTGCTGTTCGTGAGCGCGGTGGGCCTCTGGCTGACCTTCCTCGCACTCTCGGCGCTTGCCGCGCTGGAGGGCGCGCGCCGCCTGGTGCAGCCGGCCGCGACAGAGAGGGTGACGTCGTCGTGAGCATGACCAAGGCGATCGCGACCCGCACCGCAGGCTTCCTCGACGGCCGTCTCTCCCGGCGCAGCCTCATCAACCGCTCGGCGTTCGTGGGCAGCGCCGTCGCCATCGGTGCCGGCATGGACCTGGCACTCAGGCCGGGCACGGCCTACGGCCTGATCTGCGAGTGCGGCAACAGCGGCTGCGGCTGTGGCAGCACCTGCTGCTCGGGCTTCTCCGAGTTCTGCTGCTCGGTCAGCGGCGCCAACTACTGCCCCGAGAACACCGTCATGGGCGGATGGTGGATGGCGGACAATTCCTCGTACTGCGGCGGGCCGCGCTACTACATGGACTGCAACTCCACCTGCACCTGCGACACCGGGTGCAGCAACGGCTTTGCCTTCTGCGAGCCGGGGTGCGATCAGACCGGGTGCGGCTGCGGCCCGCAGGGGTGTGACTCCTACCTGACCGGCTGCCTCCAGTTCCGCTACGGCCAGTGCAACCAGGACGTCCCGTGCATGGGTCGGATCGTGTGCCGCGTCGTCGCCTGCGTGCCTCCGTGGCAGGTGGATCCCTCCTGCACGACCGCGGTGGCCGTCGACAACGCGACCGCCGAGCAGAACGAGCCCTGCTGGACGCCGGCACCGCCCACGCCCCCCTGCGGGTCGCCGGCCACCAGCTGCCAGGTCGTCGGCCTGGCCGCGAGCCCGGGCGGGGGCGGGTACGCGGTGCTGACGTCCTTCGGGCGGCTGTTCCCCTACGGCACCTTCCCGTCCGTGGGCGACGCATCGGGGCTGCAGCTCGACGCCCCGATCGTGGCCGTCGCCACCTGCCCCACCGGGGGCTACTTCCTCGTGGCCGCCGACGGCGGCATCTTCGACTACGGCGGCGCCCCGTTCCTCGGCTCCATGGGCGGGCAGCACCTCGATGCTCCCGTGGTCGGCATGGCCGCCACGCCGACGGGGCGCGGGTACTGGCTCGTCGGGGCCGACGGCGGCATCTTCGACTACGGCGACGCGCCGTTCCTCGGCTCCATGGGCGGGCAGCACCTGAACGCGCCGATCGTGGGCATGGCCGCCACGCCGACGGGGCGCGGGTACTGGCTCGTCGCGGCCGACGGCGGCATCTTCGACTACGGCGACGCGCCGTTCCTCGGCTCCATGGGCGGGCAGCACCTGAACGCGCCGATCGTCGGCATGGCG
>JBEKVF010000295.1:0-3977 GCA_049514295.1 Acidimicrobiales bacterium | reverse complement strand
GATGAAGATCCTGGTTCTCGGAGGAGACGGCTATCTCGGTTGGCCAACCGCCCTACATCTGTCGGCCCTGGGACATGACGTCACGATCGTCGACAACCTCGTGCGCCGCGAGTACGACCGCGAAATGGGCGTCGACAGCCTGGTGCCCATCGCTCCGCTCCAGGACCGTGTCAATCGCTGGGAGCAGCTCTCGGGGCACGCCATTGACGTCCGTATCGGCAACCTCACCGACGCCGCCTTCACCTACGGCGTGGTCACCGAGGCCGGGCCCGATGCCATCGTGCACTTCGGCGAGCAGCGCTCGGCCCCCTACTCCATGATCGACCGGGAGCACGCCGTCTACACGCAGGTCAACAACGTTGTCGGGAACCTGAATGTCATGTACGCCATTCAGGAGACCGACCCGGACATCCACCTCGTGAAACTCGGGACGATGGGTGAGTACGGCTACCCCAACATCGACATCGAAGAGGGGTTCATCGAGATCACCCACAAGGGTCGGACCGACGTGCTGCCGTACCCGAAGCAGCCGGGCTCCTTCTACCACCTGTCCAAGGTGCACGACAGCCACAACATCATGTTCGGCTGTCGCATCTGGGGCCTGCGCGCAACCGACCTCAACCAGGGCATCGTCTACGGCCAGTCGACCGAGGAGACCGACCTCGACCCCGTCCTGGCCACCCGATTCGACTACGACGGTGTCTTCGGCACGGTGCTGAACCGCTTCTGCGTCCAGGCGGTCACGGGACACCCGCTGACCGTCTACGGCGCCGGCGGGCAGACCCGCGGGATGCTCAACATCCGCGACACGCTGGCCTGCGTCACGTTGGCCCTCGAGAACCCCGCCGACCGTGGCGAGTTCAGGGTCTTCAACCAGTTCACCGAATCCTTCTCCGTACGCGACATGGCAGAGATGGTCAAGAAGGTGTCCCCGAACAGGGTCGACATCGCGGAGGGGCTGTCCAACCCCCGGGTGGAGAGCGAGGAGCACTACTTCCACGCCGCCAACACGAAACTCCTGGACCTCGGCCTCCAGCCGCACCTCCTGACCGACGAGGTCATCTCCGAGATCCTCGAGCTGGTGGAGCGCCACCGCGACCGGGTGGACGTGCGGGCCATCGCCCCCACTGTCCAGTGGCGTTCGAGCGCCAGCACGCTGACCACGGCGGGCGAAACCCCGGACTCTTCCTTCCTCGCGGTGTAAGAGACCACGTTCGGCAGTAGTTTCCTGTGGCGATGTCGCCACGCAGGCCACGCCGTCGCGCGCGCCGTCGATCACCGGCCCGCCCGGTCATCCTGCTCATAGCAGCGGTGGTCGTGCTGGCGCTCCTCGTGGGCGGGCTCACCCAGGTGTCGAGGCAGTCGCAAGGCTACGACGCCAACTCCAACCGGTCGCTTGCCGCGCAAGGCGCCGTCGTGGCCGAACAGTCCAACGCGACTGCTTCGCAGCTGCGCAGCCTGATCGACAACCTACAGGGGCAGGACCGCCAGGCCCTGCAGGCCTCCCTCGACACCGCTGTGCAGGAGACCGCCGGCCAGTCGGCGCGGGCCGACCTCGCCGCAGGCTCGGCACCGCCGGGATCGGTCGCCGGCCAGTTCGCCGCCGTCTTCGCCGAGCGGGCCCAGTCCATGACCGAGCTCCGGGACGCGGTCGACGGGTTCCTCGGCATGCAGCCCATTCCCCCCGCCGGCATCCCGGCCACCGACTCGGCCACCTCTCCGACTGCTGCGAGCCAGGCCGCACTCCTGTCGGCGACACAGGCGACGAATCGCGTTGCTGCGGCTGGTGTGTTGCTGTCCCGCTCGGACAGCCTCTACCGCTCCGTGCGGAGCTCCCTCGCGTCAGCGGCGGGCCACGCCAGGCTGCCCAAGTCGGTCTGGGTGACCGATCCGCAACTGTGGCAGGTGGGCACGGTGGCGGCGCAGGTCGACCTCATGGCCACCTCGCCCATTCTGGCGTCGACCCACTACGTCCTGCTGCGCACCGTGCGGCTGAGCCCGCCGGCGCTGCCACCGCCACCGGGCGCGTCGTCAAGCGTCTCGGTCCTCAGTCCCACCCCACAGCTCGGCGTGACGGTGGTGGTGGGGAACGACGGCTCGGCCGATGAGCCACACGCCTCGGTCCGTATCACGCTGGCGAACCAGTCCTCGGGGGCGACGGCAACCCAGGTCGAATCCTTCGCGCTGACCCTGGGTGCCTCGGTCGCTCTGCCGACGGCCAACTTCCGCGTCAAGCCCGGGACCACGTACCAGCTCACGGTCGGGGTGGTCCCGCCGGCGGGCCAGACCCAGACCGGCAGTACGGTGATCCAGCAGGCACTGCAGGTCGCCCCGGCCACCTGAGTCGCAGGGGGCACCCGTCCCGGCCGCGTGTCGACCGCACTCACGTCGTGGTCATAGGATCGGGACGCACCGAATTCAGGAACTGGAGGGCTCTTCACGTGGCCGAGAGCATCACGATCACGGACAATCGCAATGGGGAGTCCATGGAGATTCCGCTCGTCAACGGCGGGGTTTCGGCCGAGGAGTGGGCCAAGGTCCTCCCCGGGGTCTGGTTCTTCGACCCCGGGTTCATGTCGACGGCGGCCTGCGAAAGCGCAATCACGTATCTCGATGGTGACGCCGGGATCCTGCGCTACCGCGGGTACCCCATTGAGCAGCTTGCAGAGAACTCGACCTACCTGGAGGTGGCCTATCTCCTCCTGAACGGCGAGCTGCCGAACGACGAGCAGTTCGCCGACTGGCATCACGACGTCACCTACCACACGTTCATCCACGAGAACGTGCGCAAGCGCTTCCTCGAGGGGTTCCACTACGACGCCCACCCCATGGGGATGCTCGTCTCGGCCGTCGCCGCGCTGTCGACCTTCTACCTCGACGCCAAGGACATCTTCGACCCGGAGTCCCGGAGCAAGCAGATCGTCCGCCTGATCGCCAAGATGCCCACGCTTGCCGCGGCGGCCCACCGCTTCAGCGTCGGGATGCCCTTCGTCTATCCCGACAACTCGCTTGATTTCGCGCCCAACTTCCTCTCCATGCTCTGGAAGGTGGCCGAGCCGAGGTTCGAGGCCGACCCCGTCTTGGCTCGGGCGCTTGACATCCTGTTCATCCTCCACGCCGACCATGAGCAGAACTGCTCGACCACGGCCATGCGCGTCGTCGGCTCGTCGCACTCGGACCCCTATTCCGCCACCGCCGCCGCGGCCGCCGCGCTGTACGGACCCCGTCACGGTGGCGCCAACGAAGCCGTGATCCGCATGCTGACCGACATCGGCAGCATCGAGAACGTGCCGGACTTCATTGCGACGGTCAAGGCCGGAACCGGCGGGCAGCGGCTCCAGGGCTTCGGGCATCGCGTCTACAAGAGCTACGACCCCCGGGCCAAGATCATCAAGCGGACCGCCGACGAGGTCTTCGGGGTCACCGGCAAGAATCCGCTGCTCGACATCGCGCTGAAGCTCGAGGAGATCGCGCTGAACGACGAGTACTTCACCTCACGGCGGCTCTACCCGAACGTCGACTTCTACTCGGGCCTGATCTACCAGGCCATGGGGTTCCCGCTCGAGATGTTCCCGGTCCTCTTCGCCATCCCCCGCACCGCGGGCTGGCTCACCCACTGGCAGGAGATGCTCGACCAGGACTCCAAGATCGCTCGCCCGCGCCAGCTCTACATCGGCCCGGAGCCCCGCGACTACGTCCCCATGGAGTCGCGCTAGCTAACCCTCGGGCGGCTTCCGCACGCGCACCAGACCCTCCTGGGCGAGCGAGACGCAGAGCCGTCCCTCCCGGTCGAAGAGGAAGCCGCGGGCGAGGCCCCGGCCACCGGCGGCGACCGGGGAGTCCATGTCGTAGAGCAGCCACTCGTCGGCCCGGAACGGGCGGTGGAACCACATGCAGTGGTCGAGGCTGGCACCCATGAAGTTCGGGTCTTCCCAGCGCACGTCGTGCGGGCCCAGGATCGTGTCGAAGAGCGACAT
>JBEKVF010000294.1:0-3986 GCA_049514295.1 Acidimicrobiales bacterium | reverse complement strand
GGCTGAAGCCGCTGATGCTGCTGTCGGAGTAGGCGTACCCGCCGCCGGACTGGACGGCGTTGGGGCTGGTGTCGGGGCTCCACTGGATCAGGCCGAATGGGGTGTCGGCACCCGGGAACTCGCCGACCGTCCCGGGGCTGACGGGCCCCGTGCCGGTGCCGTCGAGGGGATGGACGAGCGCGGCCGGGTCGGAGACGGTTGCCGCTGCCGTCTGCGCACCCGCCGTCCCGGATGACGGGCCGGACGGGATCGTTGCTGCCAGCGCGCCGGCCAGCGCGACCGCGGCCGCCGCCGTCAGGGTGCGCCGCCGCCCGGACGAGGTGCGGCCGTTCATCCCGGCGACGGTAGCTGTCGGGGGCGTCGCGTGGGGGTCCTCTCCGTGACGGGTGGGCCTCAGGATGTGACCTTCGGTCCTATCGCCGGCTAGCGGCGTTGCCAGACTGGGAGCCATGACGACGGCCTATGTCGACGCCCTGTTGGCGGACGTCATCGCCGGGCATCCTGACGAGCCGGATTTCCTCCAGTGTCGGTGACCGAGGTGGTGCGGACGCTCGATCCCGTCCTCGAGCAGCACTCTGGGGCCGTTCAAGGGCGGGCTGCGTTTCCACCCTCGGTGAACCTCGGGCTCCTGAAGTTCCTGGCCTTCGAGCAAACCTTCAAGAACTCGCTGACCGGGCTGCCCATGGGCGGCGCCAAGGGCGGCTCCGACTTCGACCCCAAGGGGAGAAGCGAGAACGAGGTGCGCCGCTTCTGCCAGTCCTTCATGACCGAGCTGTACCGCCACATCGGCCAGTTCACCGACATCCCCGCCGGCGACATCGGTGTCGGGTCGCGAGAGATCGGCTACCTCTTCGGGCAGCACAAGCGGATCACGAACGAGTTCACGGGCGCGCTCACCGGCAAGGGCCCGACATGGGGCGGCTCGCTGATCCGGCCGGAGGCCACGGGCTTCGGTGTCGTCTACTTCGCGCAGGAGATGCTGGCCACGCGCGGCGAGTCGCTGGCGGGCAAGCACTGCCTCGTGTCGGGCAGCGGCAACGTGGCGCTCTATACGGTCGCCAAGCTCATCGACGTCGGCGCGGTGCCCATCACACTGTCGGACTCGGACGGGTTCGTGGTCGACGCGGCGGGCATCGATGCGGAGAAGCTCCATTGGGTGCTGGAGCTCAAGAACGTCCGGCGTGGGCGGATCCGTGAGTACCCCGATCGCTTTCCGGGCGCGGTGTACACGCCGGCCGTGCCCTCGGACCACAACCCGCTGTGGTCGGTGCCGGCCGACTGCGCCTTCCCGTCGGCGACGCAGAACGAGATCGGCGCCAAGGACGCCCGGTCCCTGGCGGACAACGGCGTGAGCCTGGTCGCCGAGGGTGCCAACATGCCGACGGTGCCGGACGGAGCCGAGATCTTCCGCAACTCCGGCATCCTCTACGGACCGAGCAAAGCCGTGAACGCCGGCGGTGTCGCCGTGTCGGGACTGGAGATGGCCCAGGACGCCGAGCACCTTCCCTGGCCGTCCGAGCAGGTCGACGCGCAGTTGCGGTCGATCGTGGCCTCGATCCATTCAGTGACCCTCGCTGCGGCCGCAGAGTTCGGCCAGCCGGGTGACTACGTGGTGGGGGCCAACGTGGCGGGATTCCGCAAGGTGGCCGACGCCATGATCGACGAGGGCGTGATCTGAGGTTCGGCCGGACGGGGTATCCGCGGCTCTGTCACACCCCGCTGCCATGCTCGGCGTCATGGGTTCATGGACCGCCGGCGAGGTGCTCGGGTTCGACCTCGAGACCACCGGGATCGACCGCTTCAACGACGTCCCGGTCTCGTATGCGCTGGTCCAGGTGGTCGACGGCGTCGTGGTCACGAGCTGGTCGGGCCTCATCGACCCGGGCCGCGAAATACCGGCCGGCGCGACAGAGGTGCACGGCATCTCGACCGAGCGGGCACGCGACGAGGGCATGCCCCTGACGGAGGCGGTCAGCTTGGTCGCCGATGCCGTCGTGTCGGCCGGTAGGCGCGGGGTCCCGCTGGCGGGGATGAAGCTCGACTACGACCTCACGATGGTGGAGACGCAGGCCGTACGGCTGTGCGGCCGGGGCATCGTGGAGCGGGGATGGTGCGGGCCCGTGCTCGATGCCGGCGTGATCGACCGCCACTTCGACCGAGAGCGCAGGGGTAGGCGGACGCTCGTCGACCTGTGCGGTCACTACGGCATCGAGATCGCCCATGCGCACGACGCGTCGGCCGACGCGATCGCGTCCATGCAGGTGCTCTTCGCGCTGGCGGCACAGCACGACGCGTTGCGGGAGTGCGACCTCGCTCGGCTCCACGAGGACCAGATCCACTGGCACCGGGAGTGGGCGCAGGAGTACGACGGGTGGCGCCTCTCGCAGGGCATGATCCCCATCGACCCACTCGACTACGAGTGGCCCCTCGTCCCGGCGACCCTGTCGCCGGCGGCGTGATCCCGGTCAGACCTTGAGGAGGTCCCAGACCATGTCGACCCCCTCGTTCTCGGCGAGGACGACGTTGGCCGGGTGCTTCTTGTCGATGTGGCCGACCAGGCCGTTGTAGACCGAGTACCCGACGAGCTCCTGGAGTCGTCGGGGGAACGTCTTGACGAGTGCAGGCGGCACGCCGAGCTGTTGGTTCTCCTGCTGGCGGATGTAGCCGGCGCAGTAGTTCATGGCGATGCCGACCCGACGCTGCCCGGTGCGGTTGGCGCCACCGCCGTGCCAGAGGCTCCCCACCCAGACGAGGACGCTCCCCTTGGGCATCTCAGCCGGGATGGTGTCGTAGAGCTCGAGGGGGTTCGGGGGCTCGTCACGGAGATGGCTGCCCGGGACGAGGCGGGTGGCCCCGTTCTCTTCGGTGAAGTCGGTGATCGCCCACATGGTGTTGCAGATGATCGGAACGTGAGGGCGTGTCAGCGGGATGAGCTGATCGTCGGCATGGATCGGTTGGGCCTGCTCGTCTGGTCCGATGGCGATGGAGGACAGCGATGAGATCAGGAGGCCCGGATCGAGCACACCCTCGACAACGGGGAGCACGTTGGGGTGCACCGGGATCTTCTGGAAGGTAGCCCCGTGGACCAGCAGGTTGTACACCCGCATCGTGTGCAGCCCCTCAAAGAGGTTCTCGGCTGGGACGGTGCCGAGGTCGTGTTCCAACTTGAGCAGGGCCTCATCGATTTCGTCGACCAGCTCGGGCTCAATGGCGTCCGGCAGGACGGTGTAGCCGTCCTCGGCGATGCGCCTCAGGTGCTCCTCAAGGTCGGGGAGTGGGCTGGTGGCGGTACCGGGGGTGCTCGTGCTGCTCTCGTTCGCGGTCACGATCCCCAATTGTAGGTATTTCTCCCTGGCACCGCTCCCCGTGTGCCGTCGATGCCGCCCGGTGGGGAATTTGCCCAGTGGTAAGGTCATTCGCTGACGGGGCCGTTGGCGCAGTTGGTAGCGCACTTGCATGACGCGCAAGGGGTCAGAGGTTCGAGTCCTCTACGGCCCACTCTGAAGGTGCAGGTCAAGGCGGTGCAGCAGTGATCAGCCGGACCTCGGACCACCCGCTTGTCAACCATTTGTCAACGGAGGTCGCGGTGACAGAGCCCGCGTCAACGGGAGAGCTGGACCGGGCCCGCTTCGAGCGCCTGGCGCGCACCATCGGCGAGGAGCTTCGGACGCAGACGTACTCGCAGGCTCCGGTCGCCGAAGTCAACGTCGAGGAGTGGCGCCGGGCAGCCCGCTTGGCGGGGCGACGGCTCGGGCTGCGCGTGCGCACAGAGGTCCGCTACGGCTACGTCCACGTCCGGGCCATCGACCTGCCACTGCCCGAGTGGGTGCGGGAGCGGGCTCAGCAAAGCATGGATGCCCTGGCGGGGTCACTCCTGGGACCGCCCGCTCAGAAGGACGGCTAGTGCGTGCCTGACCGGATGTATGTGGCTCCATCTGACCCCGTCGGTTCGTTGCCCCTCTGCCTTGATCTCCCTCCAAAGTTAG
>JBEKVF010000293.1:0-3994 GCA_049514295.1 Acidimicrobiales bacterium | reverse complement strand
CGGCTCCTCCCCGTCCCCGGATGCCAAGCTGAAGAGCGCCGACGACACCGTGCTGTCGGCCATGACCGGCTACCTGGCCAAGGTGGACTCCTGCAAGGCGGCGTCGAGCCCGGTCGTGTGCCTCGAAGCGGCCGACCGCACGCTCGGGGGCCAGATCCACACCTATGCGAACCTCCTGGCCGTCGGGCACGGCTTCACGGCGCCGAACGCAGACCTGACCGCGGCCCGCAACGCGGCCCAGAGCCTCGCCAACAGCCTGGAGATCCTCGGCGACGCGCAGCCGACGCAGGCCAACTACGACCAGGTGCTCAACACGTTCAACGTCAACTCGGCGCTCGGTCAGCTCAAGAGCGCCGTGACGAAGGTGAACCGCACACTCGGAGGCTGACGCCTACAGCGTGACCTCGGCGTCGTCGCCATAGACCAGGCCGAGCCGGTCCGGCCGCAGCGCAAGGACGCGCCCAGGGACGCCCGACGCGGCAAGCACGGCCTCAGCCCCGGCACGCACCGCGTCCACGGAGCCTGCGTGCACCATGCCGATGAGCGTGGGACCGCCGCCCGACCAGCTGGCGGCGAGCGCGCCGGCGTCGACCAGTCCCCGCAGGAGCCCGGGCGCCTCGGGGAAGAGGGCGCTGCGGGCGGGCTGGTGGATGCGATCGTCCGTCGCCTCCGCCCTCAGAGCGGATGGATCGGCCAGGCCGGCGAGCAGGAGGCCCATGCGGCCCAGGTTGAACACCGCGTCGGCCAGCGTCAGGGTCTCGGGCAGCACGTCGCGCGCCTCGGGTGTGGCGAGGTTTCGGTCGGGGACGATGGCGACGAACGCCAGGTCGTCGCTGAGCGGCAGCTGCGCCTGCACGCACTTGCCCTCCACCGTGGCGGCGGCGACGAGCCCGCCGAACACGCTGGCCGCCGCGTTCTCGGCATGCCCGTCATGCGCGGCCGCGAGGGCGAAGGGATCGTCGGCACCGGCTGCGGCGGCCGCCGCCGCGGCGAGGGCGGCGGAGGAACCCAGCCCCCGTGCCACCGGTATCTGCGAGCGCACCGTGACCGCGACGCGGTCGTGGCCGAGGACCTCGGTGACGACCCGGGCGGCGAGATGCGACGCATCGTCGAAGAGGCCCGACCCCTCGCCCTCGCTGTGCACGCGCAGGGACGGTGCCGGCTCGACCTCGACGCTCACATAGCGGTCGAGGGCGACGGCCAGGGTGTCGAACCCCGGCCCGAGGTTCGCCGACGACGCTGGGGCCCGGGCGCGCACGCGGTCAGGCTAGGTCCTCAGAAGAGTCGCTGGAGAACCGATTCGTGAGGCACGTCCTGCTGCAGGCGCACCGGCACGACGACGTGCTGGGTGCCGAGGCTCACCACCACCGTGCCGGCGCGGGCGCCCCTGGATGCCTGGTCGGTCAGGTGGTGCACCGGCTGGAACACCCGGGTCACGGTGACCCCGGGCCAGGTCAGCACGGAGGCGGAGGCCGTGGCCTGGGCGCTGACGGTGCGTCCGGCCTCGCTGACGTGCGCCACCACCTCGCCGCCGTGGAGGGCCGGCGTGGTTCCGATCAGGGGGCCGACGGCGTCCACGAGCGCGAGGCCATGCAGGCCGGCCGGCGCCAGCACCTCGGGCCCGGTCTGCCCGGTCACGGCGGCCAGCAGGAGCACGGGGCGCCCGTGCACGGTGCGCACGACGGCCAGCACGTCACAGCCGCCGGCGGCGGTCGTGAAGCCGGACTTGACGCCGATGATGCCCTGCAGGCCGAGCAGCGGCGTGTAGGTGGAGATCGTCCCCGCCACCGGCAGCGTGATGGACGTCATCCTGACCATGGAGGCGAAGGCCGGGTTGCTCATGTCGAGGGCCGCCACCTTGAGCAGGTCGGCGGCGGTCGACATCGACGCCGGGTCGACCCCGCTCGCATCGGCGAAGTGGGACTGGTCCATGCCCAGATGCGACGCGTCGGCGTTCATCTTGGCGACGAACGCCGTGGTGCTGCCGGCATCCCAGCGGGCCAACAGGTCGGCGTAGTTGTCAGCCGAGTGCACGAGCAGGCCACCGAGGACCTCCTGCTCCGTCAGCTGCTCGCCCACGGTCACCTGCGCGTTGGAATCGTCGTCGACGGTGTCGCTGTTGTAGTCGTCGACATCGGCCTGGGTCACGGTGATGTCGGGACCGGCCTCGTTGAGCGCCAGCGGATGGTCGTGCAGGATCACGTAGGCCGTCATGAGCTTGGTCAGGCTGGCCACGGGCACCGGCTGCTCGGCGCCCGACGCCACGTCGATCCCGATGGAGGGGACGGCGATCGCGGCCTGCCCGGTCGTCGGCCAGGGGAGGGAGACCGACTGCGCCGGGACCGTCACCGTCCGGTGCACGACCGGGGTCACGGCGGGGGGCGGGTCCGGCGTCGTCAGCCGGACTCCGACGAACACGGCCGCCGCGGCGATCAGCACGAGCAGCGCGGCGAGTAGCACCAGGCGGCGCCCCGGGCGGCGCCGTCGGTGCGAGTGCACCGCATGACGACCGTGCTCACGCGGCGGGGGTGGCGCCGGCGGCGGCTCGCGCAACGAATCGAGTCGGAACGGCGCCACCATGAGGGGCGCCGAGCTCTCCGGGCTCACCTCCGGCTCAGCGCGTCGAGCTCTTCGGGGGTCATCAGCACGGCCCGTGCCTTGGAGCCCTCGCTCGGCCCCACGACGCCCGCCCGCTCAAGCAGATCCATGAGGCGGCCGGCGCGGGAGAAGCCGACCCGCAGCTTCCGCTGCAGCATGGAGGTGGATCCCAGCTGCGAGCGCACCACGAGGTCACGTGCCTGAGCCAGCAACTCGTCGTCGTCATCGTCCATGCCGCCGCTGCGCGACGGCCCGTCATCGATGCCCTCGATCCCGACGATGGCCTCGGTCTGCCCCCCCTGTCTCTGCCAGTGCGCGACCACCGTACGCACCTCCTCCTCGGAGACCCAGGGGGCCTGGAGGCGGCGCGGGATGTTCGACGAGGCGGTCAGCAGGAGCATGTCCCCCTTGCCGATCAGGCGCTCGGCGCCGGGCTGGTCGAGGATGACCCGGCTGTCGGCCAGCGAGGAGACCGAGAACGCCATCCGGCTCGGGATGTTGGCCTTGATCACCCCGGTGATCACGTCGACGGAGGGGCGTTGGGTGGCGATGACCAGGTGGATCCCCACGGCGCGCGCCATCTGGGCGATGCGCACGATGGAGTCCTCGACGTCACGCGCCGCCACCATCATGAGGTCGTTCAGCTCGTCGACCACGACGAGGATGAAGGGCAGGGGCTGCGGTGGTTCGGGCTCGTCGAGCTCGGCCTCGTCCTCGACGGCCGGGTGGTCCTCGCCGAGGGCCGCGGCGGCGACCGCGCGCACCCGGCTGCGGTCGGACGGGGGTGCCGCGATCAGCCCCTCCTCCACCAGCTGGTTGTAGCCCGTGATGTCGCGCACGCCGTTCTCGGCCAGGAGGTCGTAGCGGCGCTCCATCTCCTTGACGGCCCAGGCGAGCGCGTTGGCAGCTTTCTTGGGGTCGACCACCACCGGGTTGAGGAGGTGGGGCAGCCCGTCGTACTGGCCGAGCTCGACCCGCTTGGGGTCGACCAGGATGAGCTTGACCTTGTCCGGCGTGTCGCGCATGAGGATGGACGTGATGATGGAGTTCATGCACGAGGACTTCCCCGAGCCGGTCGCGCCCGAGATGAGGATGTGCGGCATCTCGGCCAGGTTCGCCATGACGGCGCGCCCGGCGATGTCGCGGCCCATGGCCACCTCGAGCGGGTGCGTGGCGTCGGTCGGCACGGCTTCCTTCGACTCGAGGATGTCGCGCAGCGACACCAGCTGGCGCGTCCGGTTGGGCACCTCGACGCCGATGGCCGACTTGCCGGGGATGGGCGCCAGGATGCGGACGTCGGGCGACGCCATCGCGTAGGCGATGTCCTTGGACAGGCTGGTCACCCGCGCCACCTTGACCCCCGGGCCCAGCTCAATCTCGTAACGGGTGACCGTGG
>JBEKVF010000292.1:0-4013 GCA_049514295.1 Acidimicrobiales bacterium | reverse complement strand
GATCAGCTGGACCTGCAGGGCCCAGGCCGCACGGCTGTGCACGCCCTCTGTCTTGGCCGACGCGTACAGGGCCGACATGACCTCGCCGTACACGTCGAGCTGGTACTGCTCCGACGCCGCGTTCCCGATCCGCACCGGGGCCGAGTTCTCGTAGCCGGGCAGCCAGGACGCCTCCCACTCGTCGAGCCGCCGCTCCCCTCCGGGCCCGTACATGATCTGCAGCTTCGAGACGTCGCCCGCCACGGCGCGCAGGAGCCAGTCCCGCCACGCCATCGCCTCGGTGTAGTAGCCGCCCCGCATCAGCGACTCCAGGGTGAGGGTCGCATCGCGCAGCCAGCAGAAGCGGTAGTCCCAGTTCCGGTTGCCACCCAGCGCCTCGGGCAGCGAGGTCGTCGCGGCCGCCACGATGCCGCCCGTCGGCTCGTACGTCAGCGCCTTCAGCGTGATCAGCGAGCGCACCACCGCCTCCTGGTAGGGCCCCTCGTAGCAGCACTGCTGCGCCCATTCGGTCCAGTAGGCCTCGGTCAGGTGCACGGCGTAGTGGCTGTCGAGCGGCGGCGGCGGCTCCTCGGGCGAGGGGTGCCACACCAGGGTGAAGGGGAAGCGCTGTCTCTCGGTGACGGTGAAGTCCGCCACCGTGTGCATGTCCTTGCCGACGGGCTCGACCCGGTGCCACAGCGCCAGCGAGTCGGGCCCCGCGGTGAGGCGCACCAGGCCCTCGTGCGAGGTGACCCAGGGGACGACCTCGCCGTAGTCGAAGCGGACCGCGAGGTCCATGTGCATGTCGACCGTGCCGCTGATGCCCTCGACGGAGCGCACGAGGTGCGGGTGGGTGTCCCGTACCGGCATGCAGTCGGTGATGCGCACCGTGCCGGTCGGGGTGTCGAACTCGGTCTCGAGCACGAGCGAGTCGGCCCGGTACCAGCGGCGGGTCGCCAGGATCGACTCCGGCGGTCCGACCGGCGCGATCTTCCAGAAGCCGTGGGACTCGTCGCCGAGCAGCCGGGCGAAGCACGACGCCGAGTCGAAGTGCGGGAGGCACAGCCAGTCGACCGAGCCGTCCATCCCGACGAGGGCGGCGGTGTGCAGGTCCCCGATGACGGCGTAGTCCTCGATCGGCTGGCTCATGGACTCATTCTTGCCTGCTCAGCTGCTGATGCACGGACCGGTGCTCACCGCCGAGCGGTGATGCGTGGCCGCCTGCACGCGGGCCAGGACCCCCGGGGAGGTCAGGGCGTAGCCGACGTCCTGGTAGACGGTGGAACGGGAGAAGACGACGCCGATGACCTGGCCACCCGGCCCCAGCAGTGGCCCCCCGGAGTTCCCCGGCTCGACGTTGGCGTCCAGGGCGTAGACGCCGCGGGTGACGGACCCGTTGTTGTAGATGTCCTTGCCGATGGCGGTGACCTCCTCGGTGACACCGGCGGGGTCGATCGCGAGAGGTCCGTCCTCGGGGTACCCGAGGAGCGCCGCCTGCGTGCCCCGGGGGACCAGGTTCGGGCTGATGGTCAAGGCCGGGCCCAGTGGCGCATCGGTGCGCAGCACGGCCAGGTCGAACGAGGGGTCGAAGAGCACGGGCGTGGCGACATAGGCATTGCTGTCGACGATCACCTGCGTGTTGCCGCTTCCCTCCCCCGCGACGACGTGGGCATTGGTGGCCACCAGTCCCGGACCGACCACGAAGCCCGACCCCTCCTGCTCGTTGTTGCACGCCGTGCCCAGGATCTTGACGGTCGAGAAGACCGCCGGGTCCGCGAGGGCGCGGGATTCCGCGTTCGACGGTGTCGAGACCGATGGCGTCGAGGGCGGCGTGAGCGTGGTGAAGACCTGGGGGAACCCCTGGTTGTTCAGGAAGGTCTGCAGGTCGTTGAAGATCGAAGGCGCCTGGGGCAGGATCCGGTCGATTGAGTGGAGGATGTCGGACTTGGCCACGGCCGCGTCCAGGGAGGTGAAGCGGCTGTTCGGGGACGTGAAGACGGCCGCCACCAGCCAGACGGACAGGAGGACGGCGACGACGGCCACCCCCACACCAAGGACCGCGTCGACATGGCCCAGGTGGTGCCGGCGAACGGTGACGTTGCTCCAGGTGCCCAGGACCCGGCCGGCGAAGCCGAAGGTGCAAGCCGTCAGCAGGACCAGCGCCACGAGGAGAACCGAGCGGGTGACATCGTGGTGGCCGTCGCCGAGCAGAGGCACCCACACCAGGGTCCCGAGCAGGAAGCCCACGAGGAAGCCCCCGAACGTGAGGATCTGCACCAGGGCGCCGAGTCGCAGCCCGTGGACGGCAGCCAGGAGCATCAGCCCGATGATCAGCAGGTCCACCCAATCCACCGTGCGAGGGTACCCAACGGTGCACCAGAAATTGCACCCCCCACCGCTATTGTCGTCCTGCCGTGCTTCCACGCTCCGTGCCTCGAGACCGGCGTGCCTGGCGACGCGACGGCGGCCTGTTTCTCCTCCTTGCTGCGCTGGCGGCCACCGCGTCGGGCTGTGCGCTGACCGGACACCCGAGCTCGCCCCGGGCGGCGCGCGTGCTCGGTGAGCCGAAGGGCACCCCTCTCGTGGTCGGGCAGCCGGCGCCGAGCGGCACCGGCGAGCTCGGTGCGGTGTCGTGCCCGACCGCCAAGCGCTGCTGGGCGGTCGGGGTCGCCGGGCCGAATCCCCCGGCCGCGGGGGCGAACGTCATCGTCGCCACCACCGATGGCGGCATCGGATGGAAGGCGCAAGAGGTGGCCGGCGGGAGCACACCGCAATTGAGCGGGGTATCGTGCCCGACCCCGACCGACTGCATGGCGGTCGGCTCGAACGGGGCGTCGCTCCCGGGGAGCGGTGTCGTGGTGACGACCCTCGATGCCGGCACGACCTGGTCGCCAGCGACGGCGCCCACGAACGCGCTCACGCTGACCACCGTGGAGTGCGCCACGACGTCCGACTGCACCGCCATCGTCAGTGACGGCACCTCGACCTGGTCCGCCCACAGCGGCGACTTCGGGCAGAGCTGGCAGCAGGAGGGTGACCTCCCGTCTCTGTTCCTCGCCGGCGACGACCTCTCGTGCACCGCCGGCGGCTCGTGCATCGTCGCCGGCTACGTGCCCACGAGCAACGGCCACGGGGAGGGCGCGGTCGCGGTGAGCGCGGACAGCGGGCAGACCTGGTCCCTGGCGACCGTCCCCCCGGGCGTCGGCGTGCTCCAGAGTGCCGCCTGCCTGAGCACGTCGACGTGCATCGCCGCCGGGACGACGACCACGACGGTGAGCGACGTCGTGCCGGCCAAGGGAGAGCTCCTACGCAGCAGCGACGGCGGGCACACATGGGTGGCAGCGGCCGGGACGCCACCCGTCGACGACGTGTACGGAGTCGCATGCCCGTCGGCCCGGCAGTGCGCCATGGTCGGGACGAAGTGGGTCGGCTTCCCCGCCGTCGGCACCGGTGCGGTCGCCCAAAGCCTCGACGGCGGGCTCTCCTTCCGGACCTCCTCCTCGGCCTACGTGCCCATCTCCCTGACCGCGCTGTCCTGCCCCAGCACGGCCGGGTGCGTCGCGGTGGGCGGGAACACGGTCGCCCGGCTCACCCTGATTGCACCGAAACGGGTCCCGACCCCGGGCCGGACGAAGCACTCAGGGCACCCGTAGCCTGCCTGATCGGCGAATTGGCCTGAAATAGTGCTTGACGTGCGAGGTTGAGGGGCCTCCGGTCGTGGAGGATCCCTAGGCAGCGGACGCTCACCCCCGTAGAATCTGACGTGCAGGACCCAAGCAGTCACGGAAGTGTGGCGGGGCACGCGGGACTCCCGTCACCTGAGAGAGGGAGGACCGTCATGCCGCAGACTTGCGCCCAGTGTCAGAGCGAGGCCGCCGACGACGCCACATTCTGTCCGAGTTGCGGCGCCCCGTTGGGAGCAAGCGCGGCTACCACGACGGCGGCGCCCGACGTCAACACGCCCCCACCAGCGGCCGCGGCACCCGCAGCGCCCGCCGTCAACACGCCCCCACCAGCGGCCGCGGCACCCGCAG
>JBEKVF010000291.1:0-4075 GCA_049514295.1 Acidimicrobiales bacterium | reverse complement strand
CTCAAGTGGGACATGCTGAAGGCCGACGACTTCATCCTCACCCCGCTGCCCAACCACCTGTTCCAGCGGGACAACTCGTGCTGGATGTACGGCGGCGTGACCATCAACCCGATGGCCAAGCCGGCCCGGCAGCGCGAAACTCTGCACACGCGGGCCATCTACCGCTTCCACCCCCTCTTCGCCTCCGCCGATTTCGTCACCTATTACGGCGGCGAGGACCGCAACTACCAGCCGGCCACCATCGAGGGAGGTGACGTCCATGTCATCGGCCACGGGGCCGTCCTCATCGGTATGGGTGAGCGCACCACTCCGATGGCCGTCGAGACGGTCGCCCATGCGCTCTTCGACGCCAAGCAGGCCACCACGGTGGTCGCCATTGAGCTGCCGCACAGCCATGCCTTCATGCACCTCGACACCGTAATGTCGATGGTCGACACCGACACCTTCGTGCTCTACCCCTACTTCGACCGGCACCTGCGCAGTTGGACCATTTCGCAAGGGGAGCAGTCGGGCCAATTGACGATCTCCCGGAACCACAGTCTCTGGGACACCCTGGCCGAGATCCTCGAAGTTCCGGAGATCACTGTGCTGACCACCGACGAGGACATCCGGGCGGCCGAGCGCGAGCAGTGGGACGACGGAACCAACTACCTGGCGGTCGCTCCGGGCGTGGTCTTCGGCTACGACCGCAATGTGGCGACCAACACCATGCTGCGCAAGCACGGCATCGAGGTCGTCACGATCGCCGGGGGTGAGCTCGGCCGCGGTCGTGGCGGGCCGAGATGCATGACGTGCCCCATTGAACGCGACCCTTCGTAGAAGAGGACGGCACATGTCAATAGACCTACATGGTCGAAGCTTCCTGAAGGAGATGGATTTCACCAAGGAGGAGTTCATCTACCTCATCGACCTGGCCGTCGACCTACGCGAACAGAAGCGCTCCGGGACCGAGGCGCAGAGGCTGATCGGCCGTAACATCGCCCTCATCTTCGAGAAGACCTCCACGCGCACCCGATCTGCCTTCGAAGTCGGCGCGCACGATCAGGGTGCGCACGTCACCTACTTGGGGCCCGAGGAGTCCCATATCGGCCACAAGGAGTCGATGAAGGACACCGCCCGAGTGCTCGGGCGGATGTTCGACGGGATCGAGTACCGGGGCTCCGCACACGAGAACGTCGAGATCCTCGCCCGCTTCGCCGGCGTTCCGGTCTGGAATGGGCTTACCGATCAGTGGCACCCGACTCAGATGCTGGCCGACGTGCTCACGATGCGGGACCACTCGACGCGCCCGCTCGACGAGCTCGCGTACTGCTACCTCGGTGACGCGCGGAACAACACGGCGAACTCTTTGCTCGTGACCGGCGCACTGCTGGGGATGGACGTCCGCTTGGCCGCTCCCGAGGCACTGTGGCCGTCGGCGGAAATTCGCGGCATCGCCGAGCAGCTCGCGGCGACCTCGGGAGCACGCCTCATGGTCACCGACGATGTACACAAGGCCGTCTTGAACGTGGACTTCCTCTATACCGACGTCTGGCTCTCCATGGGGGAGCCGGAGGATGCATGGGGAGAGCGGATCAAAGAGCTCCTCCCGTACCAGGTCAACAGCGAGCTCGTATCGGCGACCAGAAACCCGAACGTGAGATTCCTGCACTGTCTTCCCGCGTTGCACAACCGCCAGACCGAGGTGGGCGAGACCATCTTCGAGAAGTGGGGTCTTTCGGCGCTGGAAGTGACCGAGGAGGTCTTCGAGTCCGCGGCCTCGATCGTCTTCGACCAGGCCGAAAATCGCCTGCACACGATCAAGGCTGCCATGGTGGCCACGGCCGGCGACTGACATGCGCCTGGTGATCGCCGTGGGCGGCAACGCCCTGCTCGAGCGGGGAGAGACGCCGATGGCCGAGATCCAGGAGAAGCACGTGAAGGTCGCTGTCGATGCCCTGGCCCCTTTGGCCCGTGACCATGACCTGGTGATCACTCATGGGAACGGGCCGCAGGTGGGCCTGCTGGCCAACGAGAGCGCCCTCGATCCCGACCTCCCGTCTCCCTACCCACTTGACGTGCTCGGTGCGCAGACACAGGGAATGATCGGCTACTTCTTCTTGCAGGCGATCAAAAATGCCCTTCCTGGTCGCGAGGCCGTCAGCCTGATCTGCCAAACCGAGGTGGCGGCCGATGATCCGGCCTTCGCGCATCCGACCAAGTTCGTCGGCCCGGTCTATTCCGAAGCGGAGGCCCACCGGCTGGCGGCGTTACGGGGCTGGCAGGTGAGGCCCGATGGGACCTCCTGGCGGAGGGTGGTGGCTTCGCCGGAACCGCTGAAGTTGCTCGAGCTCCCGGCCATCCGCCTGCTGCTCGCGGCCAGCGCCATCGTCATCTGCGCCGGCGGCGGAGGCATCCCGGTGATCCGAGCGGACAGCGGAGATCTGCGGGGCGCCGAGGCCGTCATCGACAAGGACCTGGGCGCGTCGCTGCTGGCTCAGGACCTCAATGCTGATGCCCTGGTGATCCTGACCGACGTGGCCAACGTCGAGACAGGCTTCGGCACGGAGGCGGTCCAGCCCATCGGTCACACGACCACCACCGCCCTGCGCTCCCTTTCCTTCCCCGAAGGGTCGATGGGGCCGAAGATCGAAGCGGCATGCCGGTTCGTGGAAGCCACGGGGAATCCCGCAATGATCGGTCGCCTCGACCAAGCGGCCGAGCTCGTGCGGGGGGCGTGTGGGACGGTCATCGAGCCGGCGGACACGACCGGCAGTTCCCCGGCGCTCGCCCACTCGCCGACCACTTAACCAGAACGCACCGACAGGAAGACCACTCTGAGCAACCCTCCCACTGCCGACCAGACTCCCGTGCACGCCGACCCACAGGCTGACGAGATCGCCGACTCTGTCGGTGATATCGATTCGTGAAAAGTGGACTGACCGACAGGATGCGTTCGCGAGGAAGGAAGATGAAGCCATGGCCGTGGAGGAGAAATTCCTCAATGACTTCAGAGAGATCTCAGGCCGTGTCGTCAAGCCGGCAATGGAGGCGATCGTGCAGCGGCTCCAGAGGGACGGCGGAGACGGAATGATCTGGGACGGTGAGTCCGAAGCGATGCATCGACCACGCGTGATCCTGTGGATGTCACTCAAGGGGAAGATTGACGGACCCCCTCGACAGGATCTCAATCCGTATCTCCAGCTCGATGTCGATACGCCTCATCGCAGGATCGACATATGGGAGGGAGACATGTGGGAAAACTCGGGAGTCAGCCGAGCGACCACCCCGTGGCACCTGACGGACATCTCGACCGAGAGCGTGAATCGAAGGGTGGGTATCCTCGACCGGGCCACGAACCACGCCAAGGCTTTCTGAGCGCCCCCGTCGGAACAGGGTGGCGGTCCCGGCCGTCCCATCCTTGGCATGATCACGGAAGTGATCACGATGTCGTTCGAGCAGTTCGAGGAACTCGTGGCCGATGCGCTCGACGAGATACCGGCCGAGCTCCGGGGAGCCATGGAGAACGTGGCGGTCCTCGTCGACGACACCAGCCCGCCCGGAGGGTTGTTTGGTCTGTACGAGGGGGTCCCCCTCACCGGTCGAGGGAACTACTCGGCCTCCATGCCGGACCGGATCACGATCTTCATGGCGACGATCTGCAACGCGTCACACAGCAGCCAGGACGTGGTGGCGCTGGTGCGCAAGACGGTGATCCACGAGGTCGGTCATCACTTCGGCATCGGCGAGAAGCGACTGAGGGATCTGGGCTGGGGGTAGGCAGCGGCGCGCGCCTGCCCTGCCGGTAACGTCGACACCGGATGAGCGGTGAGCAGGCGCCGGCAGCGGAAGTGGAAGAGGCCCGGGCGATCCTCGACGCGCGGCGAGAGCTCTACGGAGATTCGGATCCGTCGACGCTCCGGGCCATGACGCAGCTGGCGAACGCCTTGCGTGACCTCGGCGAGTACCGCGAGTCGGAAGCCCTCCTGAGGGCGTCGATCGCCATCCAGCATCGTTCCGACGACCGGGATCCGGCTCGCCTCACCCACACCGAGTTCAGTCTGGCCATCGTCCTCGACCGGCTCGGTGAGAAGGA
>JBEKVF010000290.1:0-4101 GCA_049514295.1 Acidimicrobiales bacterium | reverse complement strand
ACGAAGACGGGGTTGGTGAACAGGGCCCAGATGTTGTTGAGCTGGGGCTGACCCGTCTGGTGGTTGATCACGTAGCCGACCGGGTGCTGCATCCAGGAGTTGGCCGCCATGATAAAGGCGGCGGAGAGCATGGTGCCCGCCGCCACGAGCCAGATGGTGGTCAGGTGCGCCTTCTTCGACAGCCGGTTCCAGCCGAAGATCCAGATGCCGAGGAACGTCGACTCCAGGAAGAACGCCACGAGGCCCTCCATGGCCAGCGGGCCGCCGAAGACGTTCCCCACGAGGCGCGAGTAGGCCGACCAGTTCATGCCGAACTCGAACTCCTGGATCAATCCCGTCACCACGCCGATGGCCACGTTGATGAGGAGCAGCGTCCCGAAGAAGCGGGCCAGGCGACGGTACGTCTCGTCCCCGTTGCGGTACCACGAGGTCTGGAGCAGCGCCACTAGGAACGCCAGCCCGATCGTCACGGGGACGAAGAGGAAGTGGTAGATGCTCGTGATGGCGAACTGCCACCGGGCGAGGTCGAGGTTCACGGTGTGTCGCTCCCTTCGGTGATGGCCGCCGTCAGCCCGCCGGGGGAGGCGGGGGCCGGGGGCGGCTCGTGGTGGACTGGTCGATCGCTCATGCGCTCCTCCCACCACAAGCCGGCGTAGCGGCCGCCGGTGGCGAGGAGGTCGGTGTGGGTGCCCCGCTCGACGACCCGGCCGGCGTCGAGGACGACGATCTCGTCCACGCGCTCGAGCCCGGTCAGCCGGTGAGTGATGAACAGGGTCGAGCGTCCCTCGGTGAGGGCGAGCAGGTCGGCGGTCAGTGCATCGGCGGCGGCGGCGTCGAGGTGCTCCGCCGGCTCGTCGAGCACGAGCATCGGGAAGTCGGCGAGCAGTGCCCGGGCCACGGCCACCCGCTGGCGCTGGCCGCCCGAGAGGCGCGTCCCCATGGAGCCCACCTCGGTGGCGAGGCCCTTGGGGAGGCCGGAGAGCCACCCGCCCAGGCCGACGCGGGCCAGGACATCGGCCAGCTCGGCATCGGTGGCCGAGCGGCGGCCGATCCGGAGGTTCTCGGCCAGGGTGGTGTCGAAGAGGTGGGGGCTCTGCTCGACCAGCCCCACAATGCGACGCACATCGTCAGCGGCCAAGCGTTCCATCGGCGTGCCGTCCAGGGTCGCCTCCCCGGCGTCGACCGGCAGGAAGCGGACGAGCACGTCGGCCAGCGTCGACTTGCCGGCACCACTGGGCCCGACCAGCGCCACCCGCCGGCCCGGCCGCAGGTCCAGGTCGACGCCGCGTAGCGCCGGGCGTCCGACTCCGGGGTACGAGGCCCACGCACCGCGCAGCGCAAGGGTGTGCGTGCCGTCGCCCACGTGGGCCGGAACGTCGGGGTCGACGACCGCGGGCGGCGCGTCCATGGCATCGAAGACCCGCCCCGCCGCCACCCGGGAGCGCTGGAGGGCCTGTGTCGCCGCGGGCAGCGGGGAGACGAGCTCGAACGCCGCCAGAGGTACCAGGGCGAGCACGGCGAGGAGCGCGCCGTTGAGCGATCCGGCATGGGCGGCGCGCACGCCGAGGGTCAGCGCGCCCCAGCAGGCCAGCCCGGCCAGCGCGGTCGTGAGGCCGAGGCCGATGCCGGTGGTGCCGGCCCCGCGCCGCGCGATCGACCGCAGCACGCCCTCCGATGCGTCAATCCGCGCCAACTGGCCGTCGGTCGCGCCCATGACCACGAGCTCGGGCGCTCCCTCAATGAGGTCGACCACCCCGGCCGTGAGCTCGCCACGCGCCGTCGCCTGCTTGGACTCGGCGCGGGTGGCAAGGCGTCCCGTCAGCCACGGCACCGCGGTCGCCGAAATGAGGAGGGCGACGAGAAGCACGAGACCCGCCTGCGGCAGGAGCCACCACATGGCGGCGACGGTCGTGGCGCCCACGAGCACGGCCACTGCGAAGGGCTGGATCACCCGGAGCACGACGTCCTGGAGCGAGTCCACGTCGTCGACGACGCGCGCCACCAGGTCGCCGCGGCGGAACGTGGGCAGGCCGGCCGGCGCCAGAGCCTCGAGGCTCCGGTAGACGCGCACGCGCAGGTCGGCCAGCACGCGCAGCGCGGCGTCGTGGCCGACCAGGCGCTCGCCGTAGCGGAAGAAGCCGCGCGACAGCCCAAAGAACTGGACGCCGACGATGGCCAGCGTCAGCGACGCCTCCGACGGGTGCTGCGAGGCGCGGGAGATCAGCCAGGCGGATGTCCCCATGAGGGCGATCGAGGCGCCGATCGCTCCGGCTCCCAACAGAGAGGCCTGGGCCAGCCGGCGGCGGGCGGCGTGGGCGATCCCGAGGGTGCGACCCACCGATGCGGGGCGGTCGCTCACGCCGGAACCAGCGCCGCGGGGAGCTCGACGACCCGGTCCGCCAGCGCCGCGAGCGCGGGACGGTGGGCCACGATCAGGGCGGTGCGGCCGCTGACCAGCCGGCGGATGGCCGAGAGCACGTCCGCCTCGGTCTCGTTGTCGAGGCTGGCGGTCGGCTCGTCGAGGAGGAGGAGGGGCGCGTCGCGCACGAAGGCCCGCGCCAGCGAGAGGCGCTGGCGCTCCCCGACCGACAGTCCGGCGCCGCCTTCGCCGAGCGGCGTGTCGGCGCCGCGGGGGAGCCGTCGCACGACCTCGGTCAGGCCCGCGGCGTCGAGCGCCGCCGCCACCTCGGCGTCGGAGGCATCGGCCCGGCCCAGCCGGACGTTGTCGGCCACCGAGCGCGCGAAGAGGTGCGGCCGCTGGGGCACCCAGCCGATGTGGCGGCGCCAGTCGGCCAGGTCGACGTCGGCGAGGTCCACGCCACCGAGGGTGACGGTCCCCGCGTCCGGCAGGCGGAGCCCGAGGATCACCGACAGCAGGGTCGACTTGCCGCACCCGCTCGGGCCGGTGAGCGCCACGGTCTCGCCGGGCTCCACGACCAGCTCCGCGTCGCGCAGCGCGGGAAGCCGCCGGCCGGGGTAGGTGACGTCCAGGCCGGCGATGCGGATGGCCGTGCCGGCGGGGCGTGTGGTGCCGCCCGTTGGGCCGGCGTCGGGCTCCTCGAGGAGCCCGAAGATCTCCTCGGCGGCCTTCATCCCGTCTGCGCTGGCGTGGTAGTTGGCACCGAGGGCGCGCAGCGGGAGGTAGGCCTCCGGGGCGAGGACGAGCACGAAGAGCGCGTCCTCGAAGGTCATGTGCCCTCCGAGGAGGCGCAGGCCCACAGCGACGGCGACCAGTGCGACCGACACGGTGGCGAGCAGCTCCAGGATCAACGAGGAGAGGAAGGTCAGGCGGAGGGTCGCCATGGTGGCCGAGCGGTACCGGTCGGTGACGGCCGCGATCGACCGTGCCTGGGCCTTGGCACGCCCGAAGACCTTGAGGGTCGGCAGCCCGGCCACAACGTCGAGGAAGTGGCCGGCCAGCTTCTGGAGCGACTGCATGCGGGCCGCCGTGCGGTCCTTCGTCGTGGCGCCGACGAGCGCCATGAAGAGCGGGATCAGCGGGAGGCTGACCGCGATCAGCGCCGCGCTGACCCAGTCCGCGCCGGCGACGACGCCGATGATCGTGACGGGCACGATGACGGCGAGGAACAGCTGGGGCAGGTAGCGCGAGAAGTAGCCGTCCAGCGCGTCGATGCCCGTGGTCATCAGCACGCTCAGTTGGCCCGTGTTGTGGCCTTCCAGCCCGCTGGGGCCCAGCGTGGCGACGCGGGCGGCTGCGGCACGGCGCAGCTCGGACTTGGCTAACGCGGATGCCCGGTGTGCGGCACGCTCCGCGGCCCAGGCCAGGGCGGCCCGGCCGGCGATGACGGCGAGCAGCGCGACGATCGGCGTGCGCAGGGACGCCACCGAGCGGTGGTCGACGAAGGCGCCCGCGACGACGGTGGCGATCAGGTAGGCCTGCGCAACCACCAGCAGGGCGGTGGCCCCGCCGACGGCGACGGCCAGAACGACAAAGCGCCGTGTCGTGTGCGCGTACTTCAGCAGCCGGGGGTCGAGGGCTCCGCCACGTCGTTCTCGGGTCGCATCACGGGAGGGATCCCGCTCAATCGCCTTCGCCCCTGCGTCCACCGATGCCTTCCTCCCGTCGGTCGCTCCGGGGAC
>JBEKVF010000289.1:0-4106 GCA_049514295.1 Acidimicrobiales bacterium | reverse complement strand
GCCGGGCTGGGCGTGCCGACCGAGGTGGTCGAGCTCTGTCATCGCCATGACGTGATCGTCGTCAGCATGTGCGGGAAGGTCGAGCACGCGGTGCGCGCCGTCGAGGCCGGCTGTGACCTCGTTGTGGCGCAGGGCACCGAGGCGGGAGGCCACACGGGCCGGGTGGCGTCCCTGCCGCTCGTGCCCCAGATCGTCGATGCGGTCGGCGAGACGGTGCCGGTGGTGGCCGCCGGCGGCATCTTCGACGGCCGCGGCCTGGCTGCCGCGCTGGCGCTCGGCGCCGACGGCATCTGGGTGGGCACCCGCTTCATCGCGACGCCCGAGGCACGCGGCGTGCTCGGCTACAAGGAGAAGCTGCTGGCCAGCCGGGAGGATCAGACCACCGTGAGCCGCGCCTACTCCGGCAAGACGATGCGCGTCGTGCGGAACGAGTACACCGACTACTACGACGCGCACCCCGAAGAGCTGAAGAAATTCCCCGAGCAGCTGGGCGTCGCCTACGGGAACGGGACGATGCACCTCGGGGGCGACTCCTTCACCGATGGCGTCGACGTCGACAAGGAGTGCTACCCCGCCGGGCAGGGCGTCGGCGCGATATCCGAGCTCGTGCCGGCAGGCGACCTCGTCCGCCGTTTCGTCGCCGAGGCCGAGGAGGTCCTCGACCGCCTGTCCGGCCTGCGGCACACGAGCGGGCGCGGCGGCTGACGGCCGGGCACGACCTGAGGTCTGCGGGACACCGGCTGGCAATGGGACAATCCCCGGAGGCCCCGGTGGCGATCGTGACCGGGGCGAACCACGGCATCGGGGCGGCGACGGCCAAGGCGCTCGCCGCGCGGGGCACGGGCGTCCTCTGCGCCTACTTCCGCAACGACCGGCAGGGAGGCCTCGACGACCCGTCGCTCCCGGCCGCGTACCGGGCGACCCGGATGGCCAGGGCCGATTTCGTCGTCGAGTCCATCCGGGCGTCAGGTGGCCGGGCCGCCGCCATGGAAGCGGACCTGTCCGACGCGGCCATGGTCACCGCCGTCTTCGATGCCGCCGAGGGCGAGCTCGGGCCGGTGCAGATCCTGGTCAACAACGCGTCGGGGTGGATCGCGGACACCTTCGTCCCGGCGGCGACCGACCGCTTTGGGCGCGCCCAGGCACCCCTCACCCCCCGCACCCTCGACCAGGTCCTCGCGGTCGACGCCCGGGCGGCGGCATTGCTGATCGCCGAGTTCGCCCGCCGGCACGTGGCCCGGGGCGGTCAGTGGGGCCGCATCGTCGGACTCACGTCCGGTGGGTCCGACGGCTTCCCCGAGGAGGTTTCCTACGGCGCGGCCAAGGCGGCCCAGGTCAACTTCACGCTCAGCGCGGCCGCGGAGCTCGCGCGCTACGGCGTCACCGCCAACGTCGTCCACCCCCCGATCACCGACACGGGCTGGGTCAACCCGAGGACGGCCGCGTCCGCACGGTCCGCTGGAAGCCGCGTGGCCACGCCGAACCAGGTGGCCGAGGTGATCGCCTACCTGGCGTCCGACGCGTCGGCGCTCGTCACCGGGAACGTGATCCGCCTCCGCTGACCGGCGCGGTCATGCGATGCGGTAGGTCTGGATCCCGTGGGCGAGAACCCTGCCCGACTCGTCGGAGGCCGTGATCTCAGTGAAGACGAGCTCGCGGGCCCTGCGAACCGTCCGCGCTCTGCAAAAGAGGTCGCCCCCTGCACTCGCCGCGACGTACTGCAGCGCCATGCAGACGGTCGATGACCGCGTCCTACGTTCGAAGTCGTGGTTCGACCAGGCGGCCAGCGCTCCGGTCGTGTCGATCACGGCCCCGATGACACCGCCGTGATAGGTGGACCCGTCGTTGCTCAGCTCGACCCGGAACGGCAGGCGCGTCGCCACGTCATCAGGCTCGTAGCGCTGGACCTGCAGGCCGAGCCAGGCCAGGTACGGCGTCTGGACGAGGAGCCCGGGTATGGCGGCCCGCCGTCGCAGCTGTTGCTCCTCGGTGAGGCGTGCGGAGTCCGCAGTGCTCACCCGGCCTCCCCCAGGCCGACAGGGCACGCGACGCCGGTCCCGCCGAGGCCGCAGTAGCCGCCGGGGTTGGCCGCGAGATGCTGGGACGCCTCGGCGTAGTAAAAGTCCCCGGCCGGGGCGATCTCGGTGGTGATGGGGCGGCGTCCGGCCTTGCGCAGCGCCTCTCCGAACCGCCAGGCGACCACCTGGGCCGTGGCGGCCTGCTCGGGTGACGAGGTGTGGATGGCGGAGCGGTACTGCGTGCCCACGTCGTTCCCCTGTCGCATCCGCTGCGTCGGGTCGTGACCCTCGAAGAACGCCACGACGAGCTGCTCGTAGCTGATCACGGAGGAGTCGAAGACGACGAGGACGACCTCGGCGTGCCCGGTCCGGCCGCGACAGACCTCGTGGTAGGTGGGATCGGGGGTCAGTCCGCCCGCATAGCCCACGGCGGTCGTGTGGACGCCGGGCAGCGTCCAGAACGTCCGCTCGGCGCCCCAGAAACACCCCATCCCGAAGGCCGCCCGCTCGAGCCCCTCGGGAAAGGGAGGGGCGAGCTTCGTGCCGAGCACCAGGTGGGGCGCCGTGACAGGCATGGCCTCGGCCCGTCCGGGCAGGGCGCGCTCAGGCGTGACCATCTGCCTCCTGCGTGAGGTGAACAGCCCCATGGCGCTCCTTCCAGGCGCATCGGCTGACCCGGTGCACCGCACTCAGTATGGGCAACCGGTGGGAGTCCCGGTGCACCTCGGAGGCGAGACTCGATATTTTTCCGACTGACTTGAAATATTCTGATATATCATTAGTGTTACACTGAGAGCAGAAACAGAGCGCCCCTGAGGAAGCGGCGAACGAACGAGGAGTCATCACATGGCACACCAACACGAACACGACCGGGCACATGACCACGATCACGAACGCCACCGGTTCGCCGGCCGGGGCATGCGCGGCCCCCGCGGCCGCTGGGGCGGCGAGCGAGGCGGTTGGGGCGGTGGCAGGAGGATGCCCCGCGGGGCTATCCGGACGGCGATCCTGGTCGCTCTCCGCGACGAACCGGCTCACGGGTACGAGGTCATGCGCCGGCTCGAGGAGCTGAGCGGCGGTCTGTGGCGCCCGAGCCCCGGGTCGGTCTACCCGCACCTGCAGATGCTCGAGGACGAGGGCCTGGTGCAGTCGTCCGACGTCGAGGGCAGCCGCACCTATGCGCTCACCGACGCCGGACGGGCAGAGGCCGAGAAGGCCGCTCTGCCCTGGCAGGCGGACGGCGAGACCGACGACGAGGTCAGAACGCTGCGCCTCGGCATGGGCCAGCTCATGAGCGCCGCCAAACAACTGGCGGGTGACGGCGAGAAGTCGCAGATCGAGCGCGGCATCGCGGTGATCCAGAAGGCGCGCAAGGAGCTGTACCAGATCCTCGCCGAGGACTGAGCCTGACTGACGATCCGTCAACCGGCCGGTACTGTGCACAAGGAGCCATGACCACGACCACCGCACCCGCGAGCGACGCCGCGTCCCCGGACCACGGGGTGCCGATCATCGAGACCGTGGGTCTGACCAAGACGTACCAGGGCACGGACTTCCGCGCCGTCGACGAGCTCAACCTGCAAGTCGGGACCGGGGAGGTGTTCGGCCTCCTCGGTCCGAACGGCGCCGGCAAGACCACGACGGTCGGCGTCCTCACGACGAGGGTCATCCCCTCCGCCGGCCACGCGTTCGTCGGGGGCATCGACGTCGTGCGCCACCCCTCACTCGTCAAGCAGCTCATCGGCGTCGTGTCCCAGCAGAACACCTTGGACCGCCAGCTGACGCCCTGGGAGAACCTCTACTTCCACGGCCGGCTGTTCGGCATGGCCCCACGGGAGTGCCGCCAGACGGCGGACGAATTGCTCGAGCGGTTCCAGCTGAACCGCTTCGCCAAGGCGTCGGTCTACGCCCTCTCGGGCGGCATGGCTCAGCGGCTCATGGTCGCCCGTGCCATCTTCCACCGTCCGGCCGTGTTGTTCCTCGACGAGCCGACGGCCGGGCTCGACCCACAGGGCCGGCTGGCCCTGTGGGAGCTTCTCGGCGGCCTCAACGCCGAGGGGCAGACGATCCTGCTCACCACGCACTACA
>JBEKVF010000288.1:0-4109 GCA_049514295.1 Acidimicrobiales bacterium | reverse complement strand
TAGTCGGACCCGAAGAGCACGTGCTCCACACCGATCAGATCGGCCAGCTCGCCGAGGTCCTCCTCCCAGAACGGGCTGATGTAGATGTTGCGTTTGAAGACGTCGACCGGGTTCTCCTGGAAGTCCTGCGGCATCTTCTTGTACACGTCGGCCAGCCTCTCCAGGAGCGGTGCCACCCAGCTGCTGCCGTTCTCGATCACCGCGACCTTGAGGGCGGGGTACCGGGACAGGGCGCCGTGGCAGATCAGCGCCGACACGGCGTCCTCGACGGGCCGCCAGGCCGAGAGCATCCGGAAGGCCTGGGGCTGGAAGGGGAGCATCTCGGAGTCGTTGCCCTCCCAGTCGTTCGCATACCGCTCGTAGCCGCTGTCCGAGGAGTGCATGGCCACCAGCACATCATTCTCGACCACCTTCTGCCAGAAGGGGTCGAACTCCTCCTTGCCGAACGAGCGGGGCCCGCGGTAGCCATACGCCGGAGCGGGCCGGACGAGCACCACCCGGGCACCCCGCTCCAGGACCCACTCGAGCTCCTCGATGGCCCGCTCCACAATGGGCAGCGTGATGATCGGCGTCGCGAAGATCCGGCCCTCGTAGTCGAACGACCACGTCTCGTACAGCCACTGGTTCAGGCTGTGGATCACCTCATGCGTGAGCTCGGGCGCGTCGCGCATCCGCTCCTCGATGAGGCTGGCCAGCGTCGGGAACATCAGGGCGCGGTCGATGCCCTGCTCGTCCATCAGCGCGAGGCGGGAGGCGGGGTCGCGGAAGGCGGGGATCGACTTCATGGGCTTTCCGAAGATCTCCCGCCGGCTCTTGCCTTCGGGGTTCCCGACCCGGAAGTACTCCTCCTGAGCGCCGGGACGAGCCACGACGTCGAAGGTCGGGTTCGGGATGTAGTTGCTGATGACCCCGCGCACCACGATCTTGGTCCGGCCGTGCACGTCGACGTAGTCGATCGCACCCTCGTACCGGTCGGGCAGGTACTTGGTGAACGCGTCGCGCGTCTCGTAGAGGTGGTTGTCCGCATCGAACAGGGGGACGTTCAGAGTGGTGGACATGACGACTTCCCCGATCCTTATGGAGTGAGAACGATGATGCTCTCCTGTGAGAGTACTATTTCTGCGACGAATCTGCCAGCCCCGGCGACCGGTCCGGGCCAGGTAGCCGAGATCTCTGATCCTCTGGCTGGGGTGGTCCGAGAACACACTTCTTCCTTTTGTGCGAAGCTAGTTCTGCACACCGACGAGCGGCGCCGCCGCGTTGACGCATGGAGGGTCTGGAGAGAGTGCGAACACATGTTCGTCGACGGGTCCAGTCACGACGATCGCAACCCGGGCCACGCCGCCGCACGCCACACACGCCGATCCCTGACGCTCGTCACCGCCAGAGATGGGGGCAGCCATGACCGTGATGGAATCCGACGTCTACTACGACCCGTACGATTTCGAGATCGACTCGGATCCGTATCCGGTGTGGAAGCGACTGCGCGACGAGCAGCCGCTCTATTACAACGATCGGTACGACTTCTACGCCCTGAGCCGATTCGAGGACGTCGACCGGTGCTCACTCGACTGGGAGACGTACATCTCGAGCAAGGGAACCGTCCTCGAGCTCATCAAGAGCGGCATGGAGGTGCCTCCCGGCTCCATCATCTTTGAGGATCCTCCCGCCCACCACGTGCACCGCCGCCTCCTGGCGCGCGTCTTCACGCCCCGGAACATCAACGCTCTCGAGCCGAAGGTGCCGGAGTTCTGCGCGCGGAGCCTCGATCCCCTCGTGGGGGTGGGCCGCTTCGACTTCATCGATGACCTCGGCGCCCAGATGCCCATGCGCACCATCGGCATGCTGCTCGGCATTCCCGAGCAGGACCAGGAGGCCATCCGTGACCGCATCGACGACGGTCTGCGGCTCACGGAGAGCTCCATGCCCGACTTCGACACCATGTACGGCGAAAGCCTGAATCCTGGGAGCGCATTCGAGGAGTACATCGAGTGGCGGGCCAGCCACCCGTCGGACGACCTGATGACCGAGCTGCTCCAGGCCGAGTACGAGGACGAGGACGGCACCACCCGGCGCCTGACCCGCCCGGAGGTCCTGAGCTACGTGAACCTCCTGGCGGCCGCGGGCAACGAGACCACGGCGCGGCTGATCGGGTGGACGGGGAAGGTCCTGGCCGAGCACCCGGACCAGCGTCAGGAGCTCGTCGCGCAGCCCGACCTCGTCCCGAACGCCATCGAAGAGCTGCTCCGCTACGAGTCCCCGTCCCCCGTCCAGGCCCGCTACGTGACCAGCGACGTCGAGCACCACGGACAGGTCGTGCCCGCGGGGAGCGCCCTGCTGCTCCTGACTGCGTCCGCCAACCGCGACGAGCGCAAGTTCGCCGACGCGGAGCGATTCGACATCCACCGCAGCATCGACCGCCAGCTGGCGTTCGGCTACGGCATCCACTTCTGCCTCGGGTCAGCGCTGGCCAGACTCGAGGGCCGGGTCGCGCTGGAGGAGGTCCTGAAACGATTTCCGTCGTGGGAGATCGACTGGGACAATGCGGTGCAGGCCCGGACATCGACGGTACGCGGCTGGGAGCGACTGCCCGCCGTCACCTCCTGATCAGGGCATGCTCTGGTACCGAAGTAGGAGAAAGCATCCATGAGAACGGTAATCGTCGGCGCATCGAGTGGTCTGGGCCGCTCCATCGGGATCGGACTGGGCCAACGGGGCGCGACCGTCGCACTGCTGGCGCGGCGTCACGACCGGTTGGTGGACGCGGCCGAGGAGGCCGGCCCCGGTTCGCTCGCCATCGCCTGTGACGCCACCGACACCGCGTCGTGCCACGCGGCCATCGAGGAGGCGGCGCGCGGGATGGGGGGGATCGATGCGCTCGTCTACGCGCCGGGGATCGCCCCGCTGGGACCGCTGGTCGACATGGATGCGGAATGCTGGCACCGCACGTTCGACACCAACGTGATCGGCGCAGCGCTCATCACGACGGCGGCGATGCCGCACCTCACTGCGTCGCGCGGTGTGGCGGCGTACCTGTCGTCCGTGAACGGCTCGCTGACCCCGCCGTGGCCCGGGCTCGGGGTCTATGCGGCCAGCAAGGCGGCGCTGGAGACCATGGTCGAGGCCTGGCGGGCCGAGCATCCGATGGTCGGCTTCACCCGCGTCGTCGTCGGCGACTGCGCCGGAGGTGAGGGGCACTCCATGACCGAGTTCATCAACGACTGGGACATGGGGCTCATGGCCGAACTTCACCCGGTGTGGCAGGAACGCAACCTTCTGAGCGGCTCGCTCATGGAGGTGGAGGAACTCATCCGGGTCGTGGACCTCGTGCTGCGCTGCGGTGCCAGCGCCAGCATCCCCTCGGTGGCGGTGACGCCCCGCCGGACGGCCTGATCGGCCGTCCCGCGTTCGCTAGAACCGGCCGAGCAGGAAGCCGGCGGCGGCGGCCGCCGGCGGGAACGACTCGGTGATCCCGGAGCTGATGTAGCCGACGTCACTGACCAGGGTGATCCCGGAGATCGCTGCCGCGGCGTCGCTGCACAGGAACACCAGCGGGTAGGCCTGCTCGAGCGGCGTCGAGGCCTCGATGCCCGCCTCCTCGCGGAAGTCGGCGCCGAACCCCAGCCACATCTCCTTGTTGGCCTGCGCCAGCGGGGTGTCGGTTGGCCCTGGGCAGATCGCGTTGAGACGGATGCCCTGCTTGAGCAGCGGGAAGGCCTGCCGGGCCACGTAGGCGCAGACCGCCTGCTTGGAGTGGAAGTAGTCGGCGTAGCCGTGCTCGATCGCCCAGGCCGAGCCCGACTCGAAATCGGGGCTGTCGAGGTACTCCTTGATCTCGGCGAGGTTCGACTCCCAGCCCAGGCCGGCGGCGGAGGAGATGAAGCCGATGGCCGAGCCACGTGGCAGCATGTCGCCCGCCAGCATGCGGTCAATGAGATGACGGTGGCCGACGAAATTGATCTTCTCGATCCCGGGCGTGCCGTCGGCCACCCCGGCGCAGGAGAAGAGCGCGTGCACCGGGCCGCCGCACTCGTCCACCGCGGCGTCGATGGAGTCCTTGTCGGCCAGGTTCACGTGGATGGCCTTCGCGCCGGGGAGCTTCACCTCCG
>JBEKVF010000287.1:0-4118 GCA_049514295.1 Acidimicrobiales bacterium | reverse complement strand
TGCTGCTCTTTCCGGATCCTTTCCCGCGGCGTCGTTCCCCCCGGCGTGCGTCAACTCGTCACCCCGTGTTGCAAAAGGGCAGGCCAGGAGCGACCGCTGACCCTCCCCCGGTTGCCGGATTCGAGCCGGTACGGCCATCGGGCGAACGCTCAACGGATCCGTTGACAGTTCTGGGAACTCCCCCCGCCCGGCCGGACCGTGGCACCGTGCGCCCCCGGCGGTTGGCCGTCCACCCAGGCGCCGCCCCCATCCGCGGTAGCACCCCTCCGACATCGGGGCGGAGAGGTTCGCCGCGCCCTCTCCAGCCCTGTCATATTGGGGACGTGCCGCTGAGTGGGCCGGGGGAAGTCAATCTGAGCCAGACCCAGGAGATCATCTTCATCGCGGGCGCGGTCCTGGTCGCCGTGGTGGTGGGTTTCATCGCCGCCTACCTCGGGCGGCGGTCGGGGCGGCGGGCCATCTCCCAGCGCCTGGCCGCACTGGGCACCCGGCTGGGCCTCGATCCGCCTGACGACGAGTACAACATCGAGACCTCCCTCGCCTACCTGGAGCAGGTGACCGGTGGGGCCGCCCAGGCCGTGACCGAATCCAGCTCCGACGCCATCCGCCTGCGGCGCTCGCTGGACACCCTCACCCAGGGCGTCGTCCTCTGCGACGAGAACGGCTCCGTGATCTACCGCAACGGCCGCGCCAACGCCCTGATGGTCAGCCGCCACGGCGACGCCCTCGCCGCCCAGGCGGTGACCGAGGTGCTCGAGGACGCCTGGCACGAGGGATCGGCCGAGCGCACGCTCGATCTCTACGGGCCTCCCCGGCGCACGCTGCAGGTGCGGGCCCGCCAGATCGACGACGGCCGCCGGCCGCTCGGCGTGATCGCACTGATCGAGGACGTCTCGGAGCGGCGCCGGCTCGAGGAGATCCGCCGCGACTTCGTGGCCAACGTGAGCCACGAGCTCAAGACCCCGATGGGCGCCCTGGGCCTGCTGGCCGAGACCCTGGTCTCCGAGCCCGACCCCGAGGTGGCGCAGCGCCTGGCCGGCCGCATCCACAACGAGGCCTTCCGGGTCAGCCGCATCATCGACGACCTGCTCGACCTCTCGCGCATCGAATCCGAGGAGGCGCCGCCGCGCGAGCCGGTGCTGGTGAACCTGGTCATGGCCGACGCCATCGAGCGGGTGCGCGCCACGGCCGACCAGCGCGGCATCGAGATCGTGCTGCACGAGCCCTCCCCGCCGGTCGCCGTGATGGGAGACCGGCGCCAGCTCGTCTCGGCCATGCACGCCCTCCTGGAGAACGCGATCACCTACTCCTACGACAACTCCAAGGTGGTCGTGACCGGCACGGTGCAGCGCTCCAACCCGAACCTCGAGCACCCGTCGGTGGTGGGCTCCTCCCTGGGTGACGGCTCGCTGCAGGGCGGGTCCATTGGCGGCGGCTCGCTGGGCCGGACGCCGCTGGGCGAGGGGACCGCGGGCGACGGCGCACCGGAGCCCGAGACCGGGGAGACCCCCGCCGTGAACGCCGCTGGGCCAGACTCGGTGCCCGAAGCCGTAGAACGCGAAAAGGAGGGGCCGGTGGAGCCTGTCTTCACCCCCGAGATCCTCGATCAGGAGACGCCGCCGGGCGGCACCACCTCCGCCGGCACGGCGGCCACCGGCACCACCGCGCCGATCTCACTCGCCGGTACGCCGGGCGACACCGCCGGAACCGGTCCGGCGGAGACCACGGCGGTCATCTCCTCGAATTGGCGCATCGAGGAGCGCGACAACGTGCGGCTGTCGGTGCAGGACCACGGCATCGGCATCCCGGCCCGTGACCTCGACCGCATCTTCGAGCGCTTCTACCGGGTCGACCACGGCCGCAGCCGTGACACCGGCGGGACCGGCCTCGGCCTGTCCATCGTGCGCCACGTCGCCAACAATCACCAGGGCTGGGTGGACGTCGAGTCCCGCGAGGGCGAGGGATCGACCTTCACGCTCGTGCTGCCGATCCAGGCGGAGCGGGTCGCGTGACCAAGGTCGGATCCGGCAAGACGGCCCGCAAGACGGCCACACGCACCGCGCCCGGGGAGGGGCCGGTCAAGGTCCTGCTGGCCGAGGACGAGGAGTCCTTCATCGAGGCGCTGGTCATCGGGCTCACCAACGAGGGGTTCCGGGTCACCGTGGCCCGCGACGGCAACGAGGCGGTGCAGCTCTTCGAGGAGATCGGGCCCGATATCCTCCTGCTCGACTTGATGCTGCCCAAGATGTCGGGCATCGACGTGTGCCGGACGATCCGCACACGCTCCCAGGTCCCCATCATCATGGTGACGGCCAAGGGCACCGAGATCGACACCGTGGTCGCGCTCGAGGTGGGCGCGGACGACTACGTCACCAAGCCCTACCGGCTGCGCGAGCTGGTCGCCCGCATGCGCGCCGTCCTGCGGCGCGCGCCTGGCGGCTCCGAGTCCACCAACGTGTCGGGCAACATCGAGTTAGGCAGCGACGGCATCTGGGAGTCCAACGGGATCAAGGTGGACTTCGACCAGCGACGCGTGTTCGCGCGCGGCGACGAGGTCCACCTGCGGCGCAAGGAGTTCGAGCTGCTGCGTCTGCTGGTGGAGAACTCCGGTCGCGTGCTCACCCGCGACGTCCTCATCGACCGCGTGTGGGGCACCGACTACATCGGCGACACCAAGACGCTCGATGTGCACATCAAGCGGCTGCGGTCCCGGATAGAGGCCGACCCCTCCACGCCCGTTCTCATCACTACAGTGCGCGGCGTCGGCTACCGCTTCGCGGCTGCCGGGTCATAAACCGGGGTTTGGCCTCGGGCGGGCCGGATTGACGGAATCGCCACGTCCCGGGCAGGTAACTTCGACGACACGAACCGGGCACGTGCGGCCGGCCAAGCGACCTGGCGAGCTGTTGCCGGTCACGGCACTAATCGCCCGAGCTAACGAGCCGGCCCAGGTAGGAGGCGCCACCGAAGGTGAAGATGCCACCGTCCGCGGCGGCCATCCAGTAGCCGTTGGTCGCGTTGTCCGGGGCCATGCCCATCACCGGGGCCGCCAGAGGGATGCTGCCCGTGGAGCCGTCGAAGGGCGCCTGCCCGAAGGTGAAGATCCCGCCGTCGGAAGCCACGAAGCGGTAGCCCTGGCCGTTGGGCGACGCCTCCATGCCGACGATCGGCTTGTTGAGGTGGAGACCTCCGGTGCTCCCAAGGAAGGGGGCATCGAAGCTGAAGATGCCTCCATCGGCGGCGACCTCCCAGTACCCGCCGCTCGCAGGGTCGGCCGCCATGCCCACGATGGGCTGGTTCAGCGGCGTGCCGCCCATGGAGCCGTAGAACGCGGCGTCACCGAAGCTAAAGATGCCCCCGTCGGACGCCACCATCCAGTAGCCCTTGCCGTCGGGTGTGGAAGCCATGCCCACGATGGGCGAGTTGAGCCGCAACCCGCCCGTCGACCCGTAGAAGCTGGCGTCGCCGAAGCTGAAGATGCCACCATCCGCGCCCACCAGCCAGTACCCCTGGCCGTCCGGCGTGGCGGCGATGCCCACGATCGGCGAGTTGAGCTGGCCGCTGAGCGACCCGTAGTTCTGCGCCGACCCGAAGCTCGCCACCGTGCCGTCCGTCTCGGCCTCCCAATAGCCGGTCCCGCTGGCCAGCGGCGTGATGCCCACCGTGCGCGTGGACGCGACCTGGCCCCAGGTCAACGTGACGTCACTGGGCGGCGCGCACGAGCTGACGACGATGGCGGCGATGGACCCCCCGGGGGCACCGGTGGGCGAATAGGCGGCCCCCATGGAGAGGACCGGCGGTCCCGAGGGGCAGTCGCCGAACTCGTGCAGGACGATGTCGCGGTGGACCCAGCAGCTCGTCGGTGAGGCCGGCGTGCAGGACAGGTTGATCGTCGACGCTCCGCCGAAGCCGTCGTCGTACATCCAGTAGTAGTCGGCTTCGAGTGCAGAGGACTGACCGCCCCAGAGAGAGCCGCCGAAGGTGACCGGGGCGCCACCGGTGACCGAGGACGGGAACGGCGGATCCGTCCCCGCGTCTGCCCCCGCCTGGGCGTCCGCGTCGAGCTGTGAGGTCATGTAGTCGACCGGGGGCAGGCCCCGGTCGATGCGCTCGTCGTT
>JBEKVF010000286.1:0-4144 GCA_049514295.1 Acidimicrobiales bacterium | reverse complement strand
CCGGTCGCTGGGAAGAGATTCGTAGTCAGTGCGTACTGGCGTGGTGACCGTGATGGAAGGCTGTTCCGAGGAACGACGCCACCGTCGAGAACGGAATCGCTTTCACCTGCGAAAGAGGCGGTACGGCTACCGTCACCGGATCGCCGTAACCGCTGAGATTGATCGTCGCGGTCACACCGATTGTCTTTTTGTTTGCTGCAACCGACGCAGCCACATTTGCCTGCACCAACTGATCAGATGAGTCTGCCCACAGGGCTGCTGTGATCGTGGCTCGTTTGTGCGTGGCGACAATCTGGTTCCCGGTCGCAGTGACCCCGTCGATCGTGGAGGTGGGCAGTGGGGTCACAGTCGCGCGATGGGACCGGGCGAATCCGACGATGGAATTCACATTGCCAAGGGCGGAGGCGACTTTGGAGAGCATGCCGGAGACGCCCGACGCGGACTTGGTAGGCAACGTCACGGAGATCCACGGTGCGCCGATACTGGATTGGAGGCTCGGGACATCCAGGTAGACCGTGCCTTGGGCCAGCACGGCGTTGACGACTTCGGGTGACGCTGTTCCGCCTGGTATCAATGCGGCCACTGCGGCTGGGAGATCGACGGTGAGCGACACCTCATCGCGGGCATTGTCTGCATGCCCGGTTCCAGTGACAGTGACGGGCGATGATGTCAGCCCGCTGAGGGACATGCTGAAGTTGAAACTCGCCGTCGACACCGGAGCGGCGGTGGCGGCACCAACCAGTCCGAGGGTGCCTCCCAGCCCAAGGATGCAGCCGACCCCGATAGACGCCACCAACCTGGATTTCACTCGCATGCGCACCGAAATCCCCTTTGGTATCCGTTGGCTACGCCGTCCGGGAGCCACGCAGAGCGTACACAGGCAGTACGGTCAGGACACGTCGCTTCGTCACGGGTCGCCGGAAAGATGACTGCCGTCGCGGCCGGTACGGGGTGCATGTGAACTGGAAATGGAGGCTCGGGTGATCCATTCCTTTGACCCGACCGCACTGGGGGTCAAGAGGTCCCGGGTTCAAATCCTGGCAGCCCGACCATTGTGCAACTGACATGGACCGGTCTCGAGGAGTTCGATGGATTTCACGTCGATTCTGGACCTGGTGGCCCGGGAGCGGCTTCTCGTAGCGCTGCCAACGTTTCTCGTGGCGCTTGCGGTGCTGGGAGGCCGGCAGGCGGTTCATGCCGACGCTCTGAATAATGGGCGGGTAGAACGTGGGATGTGATGCGAGCAAAGGTTCTCCTGGAAGGGCGCGATGGTGACGACAGCTCTCAACGGAGTCCTACCAATGGCACGCGGGCTGCCATGGCCTCTTGGTTGGCCCGGCACAACACGCCCCTCACCATCGGAGCGGGCCTGTTGGCTCCGATGGTGTATCTCCTCTACGTCAACCACTGACTCTCTGGAAGTATCCCGAGTTCTTGGCCTTGGTGCCGCGGGATCGGGCTGACGAGGTCTCTTTTGTCTTGGCGCATCTCCGTTCTGGGATGTCGCCTATCTCCTGAAATTGACTACGGGAATAGACCGCCCGCGGGTCAAGAGGGCTGGATTCAAGTCCCGGCAGCCCAACCACGAGGACGCAGCGGGCTTGCGGCCAACCGAGCTGCCCTCACCAGGTGATGAGTGAGGGGCGGTGACGACAACTGCTCCCCCGATCACCGCCCCTCGGTCGTGATGTTGACATCGCGGTCCGGGCCGAAATAGAGCCGACCGGATCGATCGGCGACAACGTCCAGACAACATTGCTCTTCCCGCCGTCGCAGCCGGTGTCGTGGCGTGCGGGGGGGCACCCGGCATCGGGCCGATCGTGGTCGGGGTGCCAGCGCCTGACCGACCCTCGCGGGGGAGGTGGCCGATCTGCGATGGGACCATCGCCTCTACCCGTGTGCGACCTCCGGGTGCACCATGACGTCAGTCGAGCGCCACGGGCGGCGCAAGCAGGACTCCTGTCGCCGGCGCACTGGCAGAGGAGGTCCACCATGACACAGGTTTCGGAGCAGCCGACCCAGGAGAGCGCGGGCGCAAGCGTCTACGAGGCACCGGGTGGTCCGGCCAGCATCGTCGAGGTCAAGGCCCGCTATGAGAACTTCATCGGGGGCCATTGGATAGCGCCCGTGACCGGCCAGTACTCGGAGAACAAGAGCCCCGCCACCGGCCAACCCTTCACTGAGGTCCCGAAGTCGGGTGCTGACGACATCGAGTTGGCCCTCGATGCCGCCCACGCCGCCAAGGACGCCTGGGGGGAGGCCTCGCTGACCGAGCGGGCCGCCGTCCTCAACCGCATCGCCGACGTGATCGACGCCAACCGCGAGATGCTGGCCGTGGCCGAGTCCTGGGAGAACGGGAAGCCCGTCCGTGAGACCCTGGCCGCCGACATCCCTCTGGCCGCCGACCACTTCCGCTACTTCGCCGGCGCCACGAGGTCCCTGGAGGGCTCGGCAACCGAGATCGACAAGGACACGGTCGCCTACCACTTCCACGAGCCCCTCGGCGTGGTGGGCCAGATCATCCCCTTCAACTTCCCGATCCTCATGGCGGCGTGGAAGCTGGCCCCGGCTCTCGCCGCCGGCAACTGCACCGTGATCAAGCCGGCCTCGCCGACGCCCTGGTCGCTGCTCAAGCTGGCCGAGCTGCTCCAGGACGTGATCCCGCCCGGTGTCATGAAAGTCGTCAACGGTCCCGGGGCCGAGGTGGGCATGGCGCTGGCCTCGAACCCGCGGATCGCCAAGATCGCCTTCACCGGCGAAACGGTCACGGGGCGACTGATCATGCAGTACGCCGCGCAGAACATCATCCCGGTCACCCTGGAGCTGGGAGGCAAGTCGCCGAATATCTTCTTCGACGACGTCATGGCCGACGACGACAGCTTCCTCGACAAGGCCATCGAGGGCCTCGTTCTCTACGCGTTCAACAAGGGCGAGGTGTGCACCTGCCCGAGCCGGGCGCTCATTCAGGAGTCGATGTACGACCGGTTCATGGAGCGTTGCCTGGACCGTATCGCCAAGATCAAGCAGGGGAACCCGCTCGACACGTCCACGATGATCGGTCCGCAGGTCTCCACCCAGCAGTTGGACAAGATCGCCTCCTACGTGGACATCGGCCGCCAGGAGGGCGCCGAGGTGCTGATCGGCGGCAGCGAGGCCCACATGGAGGGCGACCTGGCGGGGGGCTACTACTACCAGCCGACCGTGCTGAAGGGCACCAACGACATGCGGGTCTTCCAGGAGGAGATCTACGGCCCGGTCCTGGCTGTCACCACCTACCGGGACGAGGCCGATGCCGTGCGCATCGCCAACGACACCCTCTACGGACTCGGGGCCGGCGTGTGGACCCGTGACGGGAACAAGGCCTATCGGATGGGCCGGGCCATCAAGGCAGGGCGAGTGTGGACCAACTGCTACCACCTGTACCCGGCCGGAGCCGCCTTCGGTGGCTACAAGATCTCCGGCGTGGGACGCGAGAACCACCGGATGATGCTCGAGCACTACAGCCAGACGAAGAACCTGCTCGTCAGCTACAGCGATCAGCCGCTCGGATTCTTCTGAGTCGCACCCCAGACGACGTGACGGTTCCCCCCCCGCCTCGCGTCGTCGCCACCGTGGCGGCCCTGCAGGCGATCGCTCGCCTGCGGGGTGCGCGGGGGTCGGTCATCTTCTTCCAGTCGGGTGGGTGCTGCGACGGGAGCCTGCCGATGTGCTTCGTCGAGGGCCAGCTCACCATCGCTCCCCGCGATGTGCTGCTCGGGGAGCCGGGAGGATGCTGCTTCTACATCGACCACCGTCAATTCGAGGTGGTGCGCCACACCCAGCTCGTCCTCGATGTCGCACCGGGAGCCCCCGAGGGGTTCTCGCTGCCCGCCGGGGACGATGCCCATTTCGTGATCCGGTCGCGGCTCTTCACTGACGAAGAGGACCGCGCACTGGACCTCGAGGAAGGCGTCCGGCAGGCGCCCTGACAATCTGTGGTGACGGGATGTCCAGTCTCCGTCAGCGGTCCGGCGGCAGGGTCGGACCTGCCTTCGTCCCTTGGTCGGCCGTCTCGAAGGAAGGCCGCCATGACGCCCATCGAGACGGACATCACCGAATACCTGATGTGGATGAAGATCCACAACTACGCCCGGACCACCATTGC
>JBEKVF010000285.1:0-4165 GCA_049514295.1 Acidimicrobiales bacterium | reverse complement strand
TGGTGCCGCCCTACAACGTTCCCATGACCGACCCCACCGTGACGGTCGGGAGCCACATCGACTATCTCTACACCGGTGCCGGCGGCTACGACCCCCCCAACATCTCGGTGCGGGCCTTCACCGACCTCGAGCACCTCAGCGCCGAAGTGGACGCAATGCCCGCGCTGCCGCCCTGGACCACCGGCTGGACGTCGGCCCCCGATGTCCGTCACGTCGACGGGCGATACGTGATGTGGTTCTCGTCCCCCGACGTCGACGACATCCTCGCGACCGGGGTTCCGGCCAAGTGCATCGGGATGGGAGTATCGACCTCGCCCTTCGGCCCCTTCATCGTCGCCCGGCAACCGGTCATCTGTGACCCGTCGGGATCCATCGACCCCCGGACCTTCGTGGCCCCCGACGGCCAGCTCTGGCTCGACTGGAAGGCCGACGTCAATGCCGCCTGGGGACCGGCACAGGACCCCGATCTCCCTCAGAATCAGCCGACGGTGCTGTGGGCTCAGCAGCTCGCGCCCGACGGCATGACCCTGGAGGGATCACCATATGAGCTGCTTGCCGCCACCAGGCCCTGGGAGCACAAGCTCATCGAGGCACCCGAAATGGTCCACGCCGACGGACGCTTCTACCTGTTCTTCTCGGCCAACCCCTCCTACCAGGACGGTGACGGCATCGGCGTGGCGGTGTGCCGGGGGCCGGCCGGTCCGTGCGAAGAGCCCTACGCCGGGCCCATCTTGGGATCGAGCCCGCTCGGCCTGGGTCCAGGCGAGGAGTCGCTCTTCACCCAAGGCGGCGTCACCTGGATGCTTTTCTCTCCGAGCGGCACCACACTCTACCGCCAGCTCGCGGTGGCACGGATCGCATTTGGACCCCATGGCCCCTATGTGTCCGCCTTCGACGGCGCCATCCCTGGCCCTCCCGCGCAGCGAGGGCACCGTCTCTCTTCGAGCTCCCCATGACGCGCAAGGGGTCAGAGGTTCGACTCCTCTACGGCCCACCGGGGCAATGCATCGGCTGGAGCTGCACTGTTGCAGTCTCGGATCCACCGCTCTGACGGCAGATCACCACCCAATCTGATCCTGCAATGCCCCCGTACGCCAATGGGATGGGGTGCGGGCCGGGCAGCACAGCCAAGGTGGATTTTCCGAACCCCAGTAGCCAAAAAGAATCGCCGATGTGATAATCGACAGGTGCCGGTGGAGGGTCATCTATATGGCGAACGAGTTTGGTTCTACGACGCACGGGGCTACGTTCGCAGGATGGGAGTCTCAACTCACCCTGCAGATTCCACCATTGTTATTTCGCTGTGGCAGGGCGACATCTGCACCGGCACCTTTCGGATGCCTGCCAAGGATGCGGCACGGCTCATCTCGACCCTGGCCTATGGAATGACTGAGGCGATCCCGGGTCAGCGGCCCGATTCCGAAGTAGGTCCGAGCCGACTTGGCCAGCTCTGGTCAAGATTCCTTCGTCGTGTGTTGGTCCGATCACCGGGAACGACCGGGACGCATCTTCGGCTGCTCAAGTAGGCCCGCTCCGTAGCGGAAGTGCACGTCCAGGGACTGCCCCACTTCGCCGGGAGGGTATGCCACCCCCTGCGTCACTTCGGAGACACAGCGACCCGCCAAGACGAACCCCATCGACACTTGCGGACGCTTGAGTACTGCTATTCAACCTTGCTGGTAGCCCGAAAATCAGCGGGGCGCTCTGGGTTGGCCTCCGCCAGGGCGCGCCTGACGTCGTCAGCGTCCAGGTCGGCGCCGTAAACGGGGGTACCCGGCTGCTGACGCCAGGAGTCCGCGAGACCACCAGCGTCCACTCCGTCGAAGCCCAGTTGATCAAGCAGGGCGATGACCACCGCTTTAGCCGTGGGATCGTCGCCGGCGACGGGCAGAGCAATCCGCCCCGGGCTCCCGGCGGGCTTTCCCTCAGTGAGCAAGTGAGAGGCGTAGGTGCCGTTGAAGGCCTTCACCACCGGATGACCGAGCTGGCCCGCAACCCAGACGCTCTCTGGAGCGCCGTTTTCGATGTCTTCGATCTTCCCGTCGCGTTGCTGGGGGTAGTAGTTCCCGGTGTCGATGACGACCGCACCCGATGCCAGACCCTCGAGGATTCCGGCTGGGAGCTTCGGAATGTTCTTCTCTGGGATGGTGACCACCAAGACCTCGGCACCCTTGGCCGCTTCGGTGGCGGGCACCGCCGAGGCCCCCGTCTCCTGCGCCAGTTCGGCCAGCGTCTCTGGACCGCGGGAGTTGGCTACTGAGACCTCATGACCTAAGGCGGCGAATCGCCGGGTGAGGTTGCCTCCGATGTTTCCAGCGCCGATGATTCCGATTCTCATGGTGTGCTCCTCGAAGTAGTCAGGGCTACGCCGTATCGGGGTTGCCCTGGTCCAAGCTCTCAATCGTCTGCAACGCCATCGTGTGCCGAGATAGTCCCTTGCAGGTCCGGCTGAGGTTGACCCTCCCGTATGCGCCGATGCCGGCCGGTGTCGGGTGTCCCCGAACGCCAGGTGTGGGTGCGGTTGTTCGCCGGAATCACTCGTCCTGCTTCGGCGATCAGGGGCCACGATGCGCAATATTGTCCAACGGGCAGTGGGCTAGAGGGCACCCCGGACCTTGAGCCCGATCATGCTGACTTGGATGGGCAGCACCCGGTAGCGCTTGTCCAAGAAGGTGACGCGATGCTCAAGTGCCTCTTTGGTCTCCCGGGTGGCGCTCAAGATCGTGACTGAGCCGCCATCTCCCCCGGCCCCATTGACCTTCCACCCGACCGCGCCTTGCGCCGCCGCGAACTCAATCACCCGTCTTGCGTCCACGCCCACAAGCCCCGGATGCAGGGACCCCTGCGCCTCGGTGTTGGCGATCATTGCCTGACCGAAAGCGTCGAGATCCCGGGCAAGGACAGCGTCGCGAGCCGCGACCGCCGCATCTCGCAACCGCGAGAACACCCCTGACCCGCGACACCCCACATCCTCAATGACCTGGCGGTGCACGGCCGAGGAGTCGTGGGCGCGACCAAGGAAGACCAGCGTTAGCCGGGGGCTGAGTTCCTCCCAGGTCGGCAGTGGGTACACCCTGGCCTCGGGGTACGTCTCGATTTCGAGATAATTGATCCCGCCGAACGCCGCGCTCAGCTGGTCCTGGATCCCGCTCTGGACACCGAGAATGTCGACTTCGAGCCGATGCGCTGCGTAGGCGATGTCGCGCGGCGAGCGTTGCTCCAGGCGCAAGGCAGCCAGTCCGCCCAGCAGAGCAACCGCAACCGCCGCCGACGTACCGGTGCCGCAACCAGCCGGGACGCCGGAACGAACACTGACTTCCACGGCGAGGCCCCTTGGGGGTGGGAACGCGTCGATGGCGGCCTCCAGCAGCGGGTGGCGGGCGACCCGGGGCGCCCTCGGGACGACGGAGTACCGGTCGCCGAAGGTCTCCACGTCGAACACCACAGGGTCCGGGCCTACCGTCGTGCGGATCGAAACCTCTACTCCCGGCGTCACTGCGATATTCAAGATCCGCCCCGGTCCCCCGAACCATGTGTCGGTCCATCCGCCGTTGTCGCAGATCCGCACGGGAGCCGACGCCTCGATCACCACTCAGCATCCCCCATCGTGTTCGCCAACGAGAAGGACCCCCCGCTCACGATCAGACCGGGACGTCAGAGCAAGGCGACGCGAGGTCGATGGGCCCGATAATGCCGTAGATCGTCCGGTCTGTAGCGCCCCGCATGACTTTGCGCTTGGTGTCAGACACCCTCCAATCCTGACATGTCCCCGCGGTTCTTGGTGTCCCAGAGAGTGCGGGCTGCGGTAGACAGAAGGTGCCCCACTACGCCGGGACCGTGGCGCGATTCGGACACGTAGTTCGGGGAAGTGCTCGCAATTCGCGAGCACGAGGTCGCTAGTCAAGGAAGTAGTGCGACCAGCGCCTCTTCGCGCTCTCGGAGATCGTTCGCCGAATTGCTTTTGACTTCCGGGTGTTACCATTGGTAGCAATTGGCGCGAGGGGTGACACCTGTGCAGCACCAAGGGGCACGACGCTGGTGGGCACTCGGGGCAGTCTTCCTGACCATTCTTTGCGTTGGCTTTGACAGCACGGTGCTCAGCGTCGCGCTACCAACGCTCGCAAAGTCGCTTCACGCGTCGGAGACCGACCTCCAATGGTTCTCG
>JBEKVF010000284.1:0-4200 GCA_049514295.1 Acidimicrobiales bacterium | reverse complement strand
CCGCGTCTCACGACGATTCGAGGCCGGGCTGCTCCTGCGCCCGCGCGCGTCCATCGGAGTCGTCCACGGCGTCAACCAGCGTACGGTTCGAACCTGAAGAACCGATGAACGCTGGCCGAGTGCAGGCTGGCAAGCTCAGCCCCTAGCCTGAAATCCATGTCACAGGCCGGTTCGAACACCTGATGAGGGTTCTGGTGGCTGAGGACGATGCGGCACTCAGGTCAGTGCTCGAGCGCGGGCTGAGGGAGAAGGGCTACGTCGTCGACGCGGTGACCGATGGTGCGGCCGCGCTCCGCCACCTTGGCTCGTACGACTACGACGTTGCCGTCTTGGACTGGCGCATGCCGGAGCGGACCGGGATGGAGGTCGTCGCCGAGGCCAGGGGCTTGGGCGACCGAACCCCCATTCTCATGTTGACCGCCCGCGACGCCCCGTCCGACAGGGTCGCCGGCCTCAACGTCGGCGCCGACGACTACCTGGTGAAGCCGTTCGACTTCTCCGAGCTCGTGGCGCGCATCCAGGCGCTTCAGCGTCGTCCACCGCTCGCGTTGGATCCCGTCCTGGAGTGCGCCGACCTGCAGTTCGATCCCGCCACACGAGAGGTGACCGTGGCGGGTGAGCTCGTCACGCTGACGGCGATCGAGACCTCGCTGGTCGAGCTCCTGCTGCGGCGGTCACCCAGCGTTCTGACGCGGCGGGTGATCGCAACCCAGGTCTGGGAGGACGAGGCGGACGCCGTCGGATCGAACACCATTGACGTCCATGTCGGACGGGTCCGGGCCAAGTTGGCCCACAGCCGGGCTCAGATCGAGACCGTGCGCGGCACGGGATACCGGATGGTCGAGTCGTGAACCTGACCCGGGCGCACCGACGGCACGCGGTACGGGTCGCGGCGGTGGCCACTCTGATCGTGATGGTCGGTTACGTGATCGCCGCCATTGTGCTGAACCTGATCGTCACCAACCACCTGGTCGGCAGCACGGACGCACGCCTGGCCGATCGGCTCCAGGACACCAGCCAACAGACGCTCACCCTCCCCGCTTCGAGCACGCCGGAACAGAAGCCTGACCTCGACGACGCGCCGATGTTCCTATGGTCGATCGCGCCCTCGGGCGTGGTGACCCCCCTGACGCCGGCAGCGCCGTCGCTCCCCTCCCGACGCTGGGACTCCGGCCCCGTCACCCTGGACGTCGGGACGTCGACCTTCCGCTTCGACGCACTGCGGAGCCGCGACACGGTGCTGGTGGCGGGACAGAGCATGGCCGGCACGTCCAACGTCCAATCGGCGCTGCTCGTCGCCGAACTCGTCTTCGGCGTGATCCTGGCCGCCGCCGTCTTTGCGGGGGCAACGGTCGTCGGCCTTCGCGCCTCGGCGCCGTCGGAGCTGGTCCGTCGCCGCCAGGCGGAGTTCACCGCAGACGCGTCGCACGAGCTGCGCACCCCCATTTCGGTGATTGAGGCAGAGGTCGAACTGGCGCTCGATCGACCGCGCGACCCCGCGGCCTACCGGGACGTGCTCCAGCGGGTGGGTCGGGAGAGCACACGGCTGCGCCGGATCGTCGAGGACCTGCTCTGGCTGGCGAGGGCCGACAGTGATCCCGCGCCCGGTGACCTCGACCACGTCGCTGACGTCGCCGAGGTCGTCGAAAGCTGCGTGGAGCGTTTCAGTGCCCTTGCGGCGACGCACCGAGTGACCCTCTCGGCACGGAGGGTCGGCAGTGGGCCCTTCACGGTCCAGGCGCAACCCGAACTGATCGACCGGTTGGCCGGCGTCCTGATCGACAACGCCTGCAAGTTCGCCGGACAAGGCGGCCAGGTGGAGGTGAGCGTCCGTGACTGGGGCAACCGGGTGGACCTGCGCGTCGACGACTCGGGCCCCGGGATCCCCGAGGACGAGAGGGACGCCGTCTTCGACCGGTTCCACAGAGCCACCGATGCGGTGGCGGGTACGGGGCTCGGCCTGGCCATCGCCGACTCGGTGGTGCGATCCACTCAGGGCAACTGGGGTATCGGCGTGGCCGAGCTGGGCGGCGCCCGAATGGAGATCTCGTGGCGCAAGGTGCTGCCGCGCAAGGGGAAGCCCAACCCTGCCGGCGAGACTCTTAGCGAATCCTTAGCCTGAGCACCTGTTCCTTCATGTAGGCGTCAGGGTGCGTCCGTACCCTGCACGGCATGGGAAGAGTCAGGCATTCCAGCCCGCCGCAGCGCCGCCATGCGGCAGCGATGCGGCGTGATGGCGCGCTCACCCGCCTCTCGAGCATCACCGCGGCCATCGGCGTCGCCACCATCGTCGCCGTCGGGGCGCTGGGCATCTACGTCGGAAAGGCGCTCCCCGGTCATCACGCCGGATCCACCACCGGGACCTCCTCCACCTCGGGTACCAGTGCCCAGGGCGCCAGCGCGTCGAGTTCCCAGAGCTCGCTCAACCCGCCGTCAACGCCGACGCAGGCGGCCCCCGCCCCCGCCCCCGTCACCAGCGGATCGAGTTGATGTCGGAGGCGTACGCCCGCGTCGACACCCAGCGCGTCTTCCGGACCCGTGCGCTCGGCACCATCGCAGAACTCGTGGTGACAGACGGCGGTGCGCTCATTGCTGCCTCGGAGCTCCTCCAGCTGGAGCTCGAGCGCATCGACCGCGTCGCCAGCAGGTTCCGCGATGACTCCGAGCTCAGCCGACTCAACGCCGGCGCGGGGGCCGAGACGCAGGTCAGCGCTGACCTGCTCGAGGCGATTGAGGTCGCCCTCGCGATGGCAGAGGCGACGGGCGGTCTGGTCGACCCCACCGTCGGTCTCGCGATGGGCCGACTGGGCTACGACCGTGACTTCTCCGAGGTGCTCCCTGGTGTCGACGGCCACCTCCCGCCGGCACAGGCGGCGCCCGGATGGCGTTCCGTTTCCGTCGACCCCGGGCGACGCGTCGTCGGGGTTCCGGTGGACACCGCGCTCGATCTCGGCGCGACGGCCAAGGCCCTGGCGGCAGACCGGGCCGCCGCCACGATCCACAACCGGCTCGGGTGTGGTGTGCTCGTCTCGCTGGGCGGCGATGCCGCCGTCGCCGGCCCGACGCCTGCGGGCGGATTCGCCATCGGCATCGCCGACACCTGCACCTCGCCCACCGCCTCGGAGGCGGTGGGCATCTCCTCGGGCGGCCTTGCCTCCTCTGGCATCGGCGTGCGCCAGTGGCGTCTCGGGACCCACCAGGTGCATCACATCTTGGACCCCGCCACCTGCCTGCCCAGCGCCCCCTGTTGGCGGACGGTCTCCACGACCGCCGCCACCTGCGTCCAGGCGAACGCCGCGTCTACCGCGGCGATCGTCCTGGGAGAGCGCGCCGTCGCCTGGCTCGAGGGATTGGGGCTCCCGGCGCGGCTCGTGAGGGTCGACGGGTCGGTCGCGTACTCGTCGGGATGGCCGGTGCCCGAGCCGGAGCGGTGGGTGCCGGAGCTGAGCGCCCGATGATGGCCGCCCTCGTGGCCACGGTCGGTCACGGCTCGACTGCCTTGTGGTACCTGACGCGGGCGACCGGGCTCGTCTCGCTCATCCTGCTCTCGGCCACGGTGGTCCTGGGAACCATTGCATCGGTGGGATGGACCACCGACCGCTGGCCCCGCTTCCTTTCGCAGTCGGTGCACCGGAACCTGTCCCTCTTCTGCATCGCGCTGATCGGCGTCCACATCGTCTCCACCATCGGCGACGGCTACGTGCCCATCGGCCTGGCCGACGTGGTGATCCCCTTCCGGTCCCCCTACCGCCCGATCTGGGTGGGCCTCGGGGCGCTGGCCTTCGACATGCTGCTCGCCGTCGCGATCACCAGCGGGCTCCGTCGCCGGATCGGGGTAGCCGCCTGGCGTGGCGTCCACTGGCTGGCCTACGCCTGCTGGCCGATCGCCGTCGTCCACGGCCTCGGCTCCGGGTCCGACGCCCGCCTCCCCGGGGCGACGCTCGTGTTCGTCGTGTGCACCGGCTCGGTCGCCGCGGCGGTGGCGTGGCGCCTGGCTGCCGGCCGGGCACGCTCCGTCAGCTGGCGGCTCGGCGGAGCGGTGGCCGGGGCCGCCGTCCTGCTCGTGATGGCAGCCTTCGCCGTGGCGGGGCCCCTCAGGCCCGGGTGGTCCCACCGGGCCGGCACATCCTCGGCCCTCCTCGCCCAGCTCTCCGGCGCGGCAGCCACCTCGTACTCCGGCACCCCCACGTCGGCGACCCC
>JBEKVF010000283.1:0-4203 GCA_049514295.1 Acidimicrobiales bacterium | reverse complement strand
GCGGCCGCCCGGCGCCGCTCCCGCCGTGCGCGCCGGTGCCTCGGCGCTGCCGCTGCCCTCGGGATGCGCCGACGTGGCGCTGGCCATCCTGACGGTCCACCACTGGGACGACGCGGCCGCGGGCCTGGCCGAGCTGTGCCGGGTCGCAGCGCGACGGATCGTCCTCGCCATCGACTTCGAGATCCACTCCCACTTCTGGCTGCTCGACGAGTACCTGCCCGAGGTCGGCGACCACACCCGGCGCTGCGGCCCGGCGGCGGACGACATCGCGGCGGCCATCGGGGCCACGACGTCGGTCCCGTTACCCGTGCCGCGCGACATGGAGGACGGCGTCCTCGGCGCGTACTGGTGCCGGCCGGAGGCCTACCTGGATCCGGCCGTGCGGGCGAATGCATCCGGGCTGGCGCTGGCCGACCCCGCCGCCGTGGCCCGCGCGATCGGCCGTCTCGAGGCGGACCTGGCCGGCGGCGCGTGGCACCGCCGGCACGCGGACCTCTCCACGCTCGACTCGGTGGACGTGGGGTACCGGCTGCTGGTCGCCGACGAGAGTTGAGGCCGACGGGGTCTCGGTGGCGACCGGGCTCAGACCCGCGGATCAAAGCGTCGAATCGTCGCGCGCGTCCATGTACATGTCCGACACGATCCGCCATGTGCCGCCCTCCTTGGAGAGCACCTTCAACGAATGGTTCCGTCGGACCGAGAGGGACTCCCCCGTGGACGACTCCTGCCCCGACCGCTCGATGTACGTCTTTGCGATGGCGACGTCGTCTCGGAGGAAGCGCACCGACGCCTCCGGAGGACCGGTCGGGGTGCCCGCGGCGAAGTGCGCATTCGCAAAGAGGTCCTCGAGATACCGGGCGATCTCCCGGTTCCCGTGGACGGTCGTCCCGAAGGCATTGGTCCAGTCGGCATCCTCGACATAGAGACCCTCGATCCCGGTGGCATCGAGGGTTCGGAACGCGGTACCGATCTTGATCAATACGTCGAAGACTGCGGCTTCATCGTCATCCGAGGCCAACGTGCATCCTCCTTGTCCCAGCGGTCGTCACGACCGCGCCGCAGCCAGCGGCACGGGGCGGGCCAGGCTCCAGCTGAACGTGTCCTCAATGTCGGCCAGCTCCAGCGGCGTCGCCAGGTCCTGCACGGTCGGGCCGACCCGGTCGGCCACGGCCTGCAGCAGATCGGCGTCGAAGCCCCACAGCCCGACAGCGTTGGTGCCGAGGATGCGGCGGAGGTCCTCCTCGGGCAGGCCGCCGAAGATGTACCGCAGCGTCTCGCGGTGGACGGGGGCGGCGCCCTCGAGATGCGGGTAGTCGGCCCCCCACATCAGCTTGTCGATGCCGATCTCGTGCCGCATCTCGGCCTCGTAGCGCTTCATGAGCGACCCGCCCATGTAGACGTGCTTCTCGAAGTAGTCGCGGGGCCGCATCTTGAGGTAGCTGCGCACGGGCGCGCCCCCGTGCGTGTCGAAGAACGACTCCATGTCGCGGATGAGCGACGGCAACCACTGCACCCCGTTCTCCGTCACCACCACCTTGAGGTCCGGGTGGCGGTCGAACACGCCACCGAAGATCAGGAACCACAGCGGCCGCCGGGTGAAGACGAACACCTCGTAGAGGCCCAGCATCCCGCCGTGCTCCGCGTCGTAGAGGAACTTCGTGTCCGTCGCCGATCCGGACGCGCCGGTGTGCAGGTTGACCACCATCTCGTGGTCCTCACAGGCGCTCCAGAACGGCTCGAAGTACTCGTCGGCATACCCGGGCAGCCGGGACGTGACCGACATGGCCGGGAGCATGACCCCGCCGAAAATCCCGTTGTCACGCGCCCACGCCACCTCCTCGACGGCGCGCGCCATGTCGTGGAGGTCGATCGGCATGCAACCGGCCCGGCGCCCCGGGGCGGCGGCGCAGAACTCGGCCAGCCACCGCATGTAGCCGTGCAGCGCGGGCCAGACGACCTCGAGGCCCTTGTCGGTGGCCGCACCCAGGTACATGGCCGGTGACAGACCTCCCGCGAGGATCGGCCCGGGCAGCGTCACCTCGGCGTGGATCCCCTGTTCCTCGAGGACCGCGAGGCGGCGCCCGTCGCCGTCGCCCGGCACCACCCAGTCCGTGCCGTAGTGGGCGAGCCACCCCTCGGCCGCGTCCGTGTCGACGCCCATGCCGGCCAGGCGCCTCGCGGCGGTCGCCCGCACGGGATCGGACTCGTCCACCTCGCCGGGGTCGAAGCCGCCGAACATCGAGATGGCCAGCGACGACATGTCACCGAAGGCCGCCACCGCCTCGCGGTGCGCCGGGTCGACGAAGGAGAGGAAATGATCGAGGCTGTCCGGCGAGGCGTGGGTGTCGGCCGACACGACGATGTAATTGCGCCCTGCACGCTCTGTTGGACTCGTGGCGCCCTCACCCATGGCAACCCTCCCTTCGCCAGGGAGGATCTCCCTGGTCAGTGCCCCGCACACTACCGCCGGGCCTTTGTGGCGGGGGTGGGACACCGGTCCGGTAATTTCAACGGCGGTCCCCGATGCATTCCACCTCGTCCACCATCGTCCTCGTCCTGGCCGTCTTCGGTGCCAGCACCGTCGAGATGGTCGAGGCGCTCACCATCGTGGTGGCGGCGGGCGTGAGCCGCGGCTGGCGCTCCGCCCTCGAGGGAGCGGCGGCGGCGGCACTCGTCCTCGGGGTGCTCGTCGCGGTGGTCGGCGTCCCGCTGGTCCGCTACATCCCGCTCGACGCGCTGCGCGTCGTCGTGGGCGCGCTCCTGCTCGTGCTCGGCCTCTCATGGCTCCGCAAGGCGATCCTTCGCTCCAGCGGCCACAAGGACCTTCACGACGAGGACAAGATTTACGCCGACACGGTGGCCGAGCTCAGCGAGACCGACACCGTGAGCGCGGCGCCCACCCAGGCCCGGGTGCGCTCGGGGCGCGACAGCCTGGCCTTCGTCGTCGCCTTCAAGGGCGTGTTCCTCGAGGGCACCGAGGTGGTGCTGATCGTGATCAGCCTGGGGGCGGCCCAGCACCGCCTCGGCCTGGCGGCGCTGGCGGCCGCGGCGGCGGTGGTCATCGTGGGCGTCGTCGGCGTGCTGGTGTCCCGCCAGCTGAGCGAGGTGCCCGAGAACACGATCAAGACCGCGGTGGGCATCATGCTGACGAGCTTCGGCATCTTCTGGGTGGGAGAGGGAGCCGGCGTCAACTGGCCGGGAAGCGACCTGGCCATCCCCGTGCTGGTCGGCTTCTTCGTCGTCGTCACCGTGGCCTACACCGCGTTCATGAAGACGAAGCTGCCGGCACCGGCACCCGAGGAGAGCCCGGCGACATGACGGAGCTCGTGGTGCGCGGTGTGAAGGCGTTCGGGAAGTTCTGGTGGGACTTCCTCATCGGCGACACGCCTGAGCTCTTCCTGGCGACCGGGATCATCGTGGCCCTGGCCTTCCTGATCGACGGCGAGCGCCTGGTGGGGGTGATCCTCCTTCCCCTGGTGGCAGCCGCGTTCCTGCTGGCCAGCACGCTCCGGGGCCGACGCCGCGCGCCCGGGCGGTAGTCCTCCCCCTCACCCCCGGGTGGTGGTGCCGCGAGCACGCGGCGGTAGTGGTGGCACCCTGGTCCCTCGACATGCCAGATGCAACTCTTCAAGGGGCGATTCCCCTCCCCCGGCATCACGTGACTCGGGATCGCTGCGAATATCGGATGACCTCGGTCGTTTTCACGGGGCCCCTGGCGAGAGGAGCATCAGACGGTGAGGAACAAATGGATCTTGGGCGCGGTCGCGATGACCGCGGCCCTGCTGTTGCTACCGGCGGCCGCCGCATCGGCCGACGGCTTCTGGCACCACCCCGGGCGGCACAGCGGCGGTCTACCCGGCGCAGCAGTCGTCTCGGTAGAGCAGGGCCAGTACGGTCCTGTCCTCGTCGTCGGCGGGGCGGGTGCAGGGTACGTCCCCGCCAGCGGGGGGACACCGGCCAGCTACCTGTACCCGACCGGGTCGTCGTTGTACTTCGCGACGATCGATCCGTCCACCTACGGGTCCTCCTGGTTCCACGCGTACCAGCCGGGCTGCACCACCACGGTGGTCGTCAGCGAGGCGGAGGGACCGCTGTCCTGCACCGGACCTGAGACCGACTCGAGCGCCGACTGGCCCGCCTTCACGACGACCAGATATCCAATCGCCGGTCCTGGGGTCAACCGGTTTCTGCTCGGCGCCGTGT
>JBEKVF010000282.1:0-5147 GCA_049514295.1 Acidimicrobiales bacterium | reverse complement strand
TCCATTGCCGTCGGGCTGGCGGGTGCACCCGTCGGCGCCGCCGGGATCCTGCCGCCGTCCAACCCGTCGGCCAACATCGCTCCGGACAGCACCGACTGGCTCGCCTCGATCGACTCGGCCCGCGCCCAGGAGGGTGTCGGGAACTTAACGGTGTTGGAATCACAGCTGGACAGCCTGCCCGTTCCCGAGCAGGTCTTCACCGTCGTCAACGACGAGCGCATCGACCGCGGCCTGCCGCCCATTGAGTACATGACCTCGCAGCTCAACTCCTACGCCCAGTCGGGAGCGGACTCGGGTACCGATCCGTCGTTCCCGTCCGCGCTCACCGGCGGGGCCCCCCTCACCTTCGGTGGCTCCGTCTGGGCCGGCGGCCTCTCCTCGGTCCTCGAGGCCGACTACTACTGGATGTACGACGACGGCTTCGCCGGCTCGGCCACCACCAACGCTGCCTGCAGCCTGGCGACGCTGTCGGAGTGCTGGGGACACCGCGACATCATCCTGCACGAGTTCGGCAGCTGCCCCACGGGGCCGGCGGTCCTCTCCATGGGCGCGGCCTACTCGGCGACCGGGTACGCCGCCGGCTCCATCGCCGCCATCTTGGTCAGCTCGTGCGCGCCGCCGAGCGACGTCACCCTGTCCTGGGGCCCGGTGGCCACGTCGGTCCAGTCCGGGTCACGCGCCGTCGGCATCGCGCCACTGAGCAACGGGACCGGCTACTGGGAGGCCGAGGCCGACGGCACGGTCGCCGCCTTCGGCGCCGCGCAGAACGACGGGTCGCTCAGCGGCCAGCTCAACTCGCCGATCGTGGGCATCGCGGCAACGCCCGACGGCGATGGGTACTGGCTGGTGGCCTCCGACGGGGGGATCTTCAGCTTCGGCGACGCCAAGTTCTACGGGTCGACCGGGTCGCTGCGCCTCAACAAGCCGATCGTCGCTACGGGTCGACCGGGTCGCTGCGCCTCAACAAGCCGATCGTCGGCATGGCGTCGACGCCCGACGGCAAGGGCTACTTGATGGTGGCCTCCGACGGCGGCATCTTCAGCTTCGGGGATGCACCCTTCTACGGCTCCATGGGCGGCTCGCCGCTCAACGAGCCCATCGTGGGCATCGCGGACGACCCGGCGACCGGTGGCTACTGGGAGGTGGCCTCCGACGGCGGCGTCTTCAGCTACAACGCACCCTTCCTCGGGAGCACGGGCGGCAGCCACCTGAACGAGCCGATCGTGGGCATGGAGGCCTCGCCCAACGGGCAGGGCTACCGTTTCGTGGCCTCCGACGGCGGCATCTTCACCTTCGGGCAGGCGCCCTTCGACGGCTCCACGGGCAGCCTCTCCCTGGTGGCCCCGGTGGTGGGCATGGCCCCGGACAACGCGACCAACGGCTACTGGATGGCGGCGGCGGACGGTGGGATCTTCACCTTCGGCGGCGCCTCCTACATGGGCCGGCTCGTCAGTTCGGCCGGGTAGCAGGCGAAACAGGCGGCAACCGCGAGGTTGCGTCCCGGTCGTCCACCGGCCAGCGGGAACGCCGTTCACTTGGGGGTTCGAGTCTTTCGCTTTATCTCCTCCACATCGTGACCGATAGGGGAAAGAAGATCACGAGGGGATGACCGCGTGCATGTCCGTGGCCGCCGTAGTGCCGCGACACTGTTGCTGCCGATCGGCATGATGATCACGAGCTCCATTGCCGTCGGGCTGGCCAGTGCACCCGCCGGCGCCGCCGGGATTCTGCCGCCGGCCAACCCCTCCGCGGACATCGCGCCGGACAGCACCGATTGGCTCGCCTCCATCGACTCGGCCCGCGCCCAGGAGGGTGTCGGGGACATGTCGGTGTTGGAATCACAGCTGGACAGCCTGCCCCTTCCCGAGCAGGTGTTCACGGTAGTCAACGACGAGCGCATCGACCGCGGCCTGCCGCCCATCGACTACATGACCTCACAACTCGACTCCTACGCCCAGTCCGGAGCGGACGCAGGGACCGATCCGTCGTTCCCGTCCGCGCTCAGCGGCGGCGCCCCCATCACCTACGGCGGCGCTCTGTGGGCCGGCGGCCTCTCCTCGGTGCTCGAGGCGGACTACTACTGGATGTACGACGACGGCCTCGGCGGGTTCAACCTGTCCTGCACGCCGATCTCAACGTCGAGTTGCTGGGGGCACCGCGACATCATCCTGCACGAGTTCGGCAGCTGCCCCACGGGCCCGCCGGTCCTCTCCATGGGCGCGGCCTACTCGGCGACCGGGTATGCCGCCGGCTCCATCGCCGCCGTCGTCGTCAGCTCCTGCGCACCGCCGAGCGACGTCACGTTGACCTGGGGCCAGGTCGCGTCCGTCGACGCCGCCTCGCGCACGGTCGGCATCGCGCCGCTGGGCAACGGAGCCGGCTACTGGGAGGCCGAGGCCGACGGCACGGTCGGCGCCTTCGGTGCCGCGCGGAACGACGGGTCGCTCAGCGGCCAGCTCAACTCGCCGATCGTCGGGATCGCGGCCACCCCCGACGACGGGGGCTACTGGCTGGTGGCCTCCGACGGGGGCATCTTCAACTACGGCGACGCCGGCTTCTACGGGTCGACCGGGTCACTGCGCCTCAACGAGCCGATCGTCGGCATGGCCTCGACGCCCGACGGCAAGGGCTACTGGATGGTGGCCTCCGACGGCGGGATCTTCAGCTTCGGCGACGCCGCGTTCTACGGCTCCATGGGCGGGTCGCCGCTCAACGAGCCCATCGTGGGCGTCGCGGCGGACCCCGCGACGGGCGGCTACTGGGAGGTGGCCTCCGACGGGGGCGTCTTCAGCTACGACGCCCCCTTCCTCGGGAGCACGGGCAGCATCCGCCTCAACAAACCGATCACGGGCATGGAGGCATCGCCCAACGGGCGGGGCTACCGCTTCGTCGCCTCCGACGGGGGCATCTTCACCTTCGGGCAGGCGCCCTTCGACGGTTCCACGGGCAGCCTCTCCCTGGTGGCCCCCGTGGTGGGCATGGCGCCCGACAACGTGACCAACGGCTACTGGATGGCCGCCGCGGACGGTGGGATCTTCACCTTCGGTGGCGCCTCCTACCTGGGGCGGCTGGTCAGCCAGCTCGGATAGGCCGCCGATCGGGTTAGAGGACGCCGCGCTCGCTGAGCTCGGCCAGGTCGGCATCGCTCAGCCCCACCAGGTCGCACCACACCTCGTGGTTGTGCTCGCCGAGCCGCGGCGCCCCCGTGGGGACCGGCGTCGGGTGCTTCGACAGCCGGGGGAACGGTGCCTGCTGGCGTACCGGCCCGATGACCGGATCGTCGATGGAGACGAGGTCGCCGCGGGCGGTCATGTGGGGGTCGGCGAAGATGTCGGCGGCGCTGTAGGCGGTCCCGATGGGCACGTCGTGCTCGACGCAGCGCGCGGTGATGTCATCCGCGGTCAGCGACGAGGTCCAGTCGGCGACCAGCCCGTTGATCTCGTCGCCCCGGGCGGCGCGCTCGGCCAGCGTGGCGAACCTCTGATCGGCGGCCAGCTCCGGCCGCCCCATGGCGGCGCAGAGGCGTGAGAAGTTGGCGTCGGAGCCGGCGACGATGCACACGAAGAACCCATCCGCCGTCGGGTAGTTGTCGAGGGGGGCCGAGTGCGACAGCCGGTTGCCCTCGCGCTGGCGCACGATGCCCAGCCGGTCGTAGCCGGCCAGCGTCCACTCCAGGATGCGCAGGATGGATGCGTACAGGGGCGCGTCGATGACCTCGCCGTCGCCGCTGCCACCGCGGGCGCCGGCGCCCGCGTCGCGTCCATAGAGCGCCGCCACGGCGGCGAACGCGGCGAACACGCCGGTGAGGTAGTCCGAGACGGTCACGCCGGGGCGCACCGGCGGGCGGTCGGGGTCACCGGTGAGGTGCAGGAGACCGCCGAACGCGATGCCCAGACGGTCGAGACCGGGACGGGGCGCGTAGGGCCCGGTCTGTCCGAACACACTGATCCGCACGTAGACGAGGTCGTCGGGCAGGTCCTCGGGGCCGAGGCCCCAGCGTTCCATGGTGCCGGGGCGGAAGTTCTCGCACAGGACGTCGGCGGTCGCCACGAGGCGCTTGAAGAGGTCCCGCCCCTCCGGCTGCCGCAGGTCACAGGTGACCCCGCGCCGCCCCCGGCCCTCGACGGCCCACGACAGGGAGTAGTCGGGCCCGTCGTCGACCGGTACGAACGGGCCCATGCTGCGCATGAAGTCACCCTGCCCGGGGAGCTCGACCTTGATCACGTCGGCGCCGAGCTCGCCGAGCAACCCGGCGCAGAAGGGGGCCGAGATGCGCGTGCCGACGTCGACCACCCTGATGCCGCTGAGGGGCCCCTCCGTCGGGCCGCTCATGCGCCCGGTTCCGGGAGGCCCTTGTCCCGCTCGGCGATGACCTCCCGCATGGACCCCTTCGCCTTGCGCGCCGCCAGGGCGTCGAGCGCCGTGGCCGAGTTGTGGACCCAGTGGTGGGCCATGAAGTGGTACTTGAGGGCATCGCGCTTGCCCATCAGGTCTGCTGTGTGGTTGATCGTGTCCTTCACCGTCTGGGCCGTGACCGGCGGGACGAGAGCGACCCGGTCGGCCAGCTCGCGCACCTTGGCCGTGAGCTCAGCCCGCGGCACGACCCGGTTGACCAGGCCGAGACGCCACGCCTCCTGGGCGTCGATGGTGTCCCCGGTGAACAGGAACTCCTTCGCCTTGCGGATCCCGATCTCCCACGGCTCCACCAGGAGCTCCACGCCGGCGCCGGTGAGGCGGAGCACCGGGTTGGAGAAGACGGCGTCGTCGGCGGCGACGATGAGGTCGCACATGGCGGCGAGCATGAGCCCGGCGGCGACGCAGCTGCCCTGCACGGCGGCGATGGTCGGCTTGCGGAAGTCGTGGATGCGAAGGCAGCGCTCGAAGTACATCGTCTTCTCGTGCTGGAACTTGCCCTCCGGGGTGTCGCGCAGCGCGACCCACGGGTCGTCCTCGTCGCCACCGACAAGCGCCTTGAGGTCGTGCCCGGAGGAGAAGTGCTTCCCCTCGCCGGCGAGGATCACGACCCGCACGGCGTCGTCGGCGTCGGCCAGGTCGAAGGCGGCATCGATCTCGTCGATGATCCTGGAGTTCTGCGCGTTGGCGACGTCCGGCCGGTTCATGGTGATGGTGGCCACCGCACCATCGGT
>JBEKVF010000281.1:0-4217 GCA_049514295.1 Acidimicrobiales bacterium | reverse complement strand
ATGAGGTCCTCGGTCGTGGCGGCCTGTTCGAGGTCGGCCACGGTAAACTTCGTCGGGTAGTACTGCATAAGCCCGTCGATGAGCGACTTGAGGTCCCAGTCCTCCTCGAACTCGGTCGGGCAGTGCTCGGCGACGAGCTTCTCGGCCGCCCCGGCCAGCAGGTCCTCGGTGTGCTCCTCGAGGTCATCCCCGTCGATGATCTGCAGACGGCGCTCGTAAATCACCTTGCGCTGCTGGTCCATCACCTCGTCGTACTTGAGGTTGTCCTTGCGGATCTCCGCGTTGCGGGCCTCGACGGTGTTCTGGGCCCGCTCAATAGCCTTGGCCACCGTCTTGGACTCGATCGGCACGTCCTCGGGCAGCGTGCGGCCCATGACCCAGCTCATGGCGCCGGTGGCGAAGAGCCGCAGCAGCTCGTCGTCCAGGCTGAGGTAGAAGCGACTCTCACCCGGGTCGCCCTGGCGGCCCGAGCGACCACGCAGCTGGTTGTCGATGCGGCGGCTCTCGTGGCGCTCGCTGCCCAGCACGTAGAGGCCACCGAGCTTGCGCACCTCCTCACCCTCGGCCCGGCAACGCGCCTCGATCGAGGACTGTCGGCGCTCCAGCTCGGCCTGTCCCTCCTCGCTGTCGAGGTCGAAGCCCTCGGCGGCCAGCTCGTGCTGGGCCAGCAGCTCGGGGTTGCCGCCCAGGATGATGTCGACGCCACGGCCGGCCATGTTGGTGGCCACGGTCACCGAGCCGCGCCGACCGGCCTGGGCCACGATCTCGGCCTCTCGGAAGTGCTGCTTCGCGTTGAGGACGTTGTGCGTCACGCCGCGCTTGTCCAGCAGGCGCGCGAGCACCTCTGACTTGGCCACCGACGCGGTGCCGATGAGCATGGGCTGCCCCAGCTCGTGCCGCTCCATGATGTCCTCGGCCACCGCGTTGAACTTCGCCTCCTCGGTCTTGAAGACGAGGTCGGGCTGGTCGGCGCGGATCATATCCTTGTTGGTCGGGATGGGCACCACGGGCAGGCCGTAGGTGGAGGCGAACTCGCCGGCCTCGGTCTCGGCCGTGCCGGTCATGCCGGACAGCTTCTCGTACATGCGGAAGTAGTTCTGGAGCGTCACCGTGGCCCAGGTGTGGTTCTCCTCCTTGATGGCCACGCGCTCCTTCGCCTCGACGGCCTGGTGGAGACCGTCGGACCAGCGCCGGCCCTCCAGCGTGCGCCCGGTGAACTCGTCGATGATCTTCACCTCGCCGCCGGCCACGAGGTAGTCCTTGTCCCTCCTGTAGAGGTCCTTGGCTGTCAGGGCCTTGGTCAGCTGGTGCACGTAGTTGACCGACACGGCGTCGTAGATGTTGTCGACCCCGACCGCCTTCTCCACCTTCTCGATCCCCGACTCGAGGGGGACGACCGTCTTCTTCTCCTCGTCGACCTCGTAGTCCTCGTCGCGGGTGAGCGTCCGGGCGATAGAGGCGAACTGGTAGTAGAGCTGGGCCGCCTCGTCGGCGGGCCCCGAGATGATGAGGGGCGTGCGCGCTTCGTCGATGAGGATGGAGTCGACCTCGTCGACGATGGCGAAGACGTGGCCCCGCTGGGCCATCGTCTCGCGCGAGCGGGCCATGTTGTCGCGCAGGTAGTCGAAGCCGAACTCGTTGTTCGTCCCGTAGGTGATGTCCGCCGCGTAGGCGGCCCGCTTGCGGAACGGGTCGTCGATGTCGGCGCCGATGCGACCGACCGAGAGCCCGAGCCAGCGGTGCACCCTGCCCATCCACTCGGCGTCGCGGCTGGCCAGGTACTCGTTCACCGTCACGAGGTGCACGCCGCGGCCGTCGAGCGCGTTGAGATAGCTCGGCAGGGTGGAGACGAGCGTCTTACCCTCACCGGTCTTCATCTCGGCGATCCACCCGAAGTGCAGCGCCATGCCGCCCATGAGCTGTACGTCGAAGTGGCGCTGGCCCAGCACCCTCCAGGCCGCCTCGCGGACGACGGCGTAGGCATCGACGAGGAGGTCGTCAAGGCTCTCGCCCGCCTCGAGCCGCTCCTTGAACTCCACCGTCTTGTGCGCGAGCGCGTCATCGCTGAGGCCCTGCATCTCGGGCTCGAGGGCGCCGATCAGGGGCACCAGGTCGGCGAGACGCCTGACCTTCTTGCCCTCGCCGGCGCGCAGGACCTTCGTGAACACGCTCATGGAGGTCAGATCCTACCGGTCCCGGGGGTGGGTGAGCCGACAGGCGCGCCACGTGGGTGGTCGGGCTGCGTGCGGCTGACCTGGTCTTTGACCCCACACTCGCCTGCCGCGAGGGTGACGCGCCGACACCGGCGGCACGGCGTTGCCGCCGTACCCAACGGCACCGTAGTGGCGCGCATCGCCTCGTCTCCGCCCGCCCCCGACAGCCGGGGACGCAGCGGGCAGGGCTTACCTCTAAGCCGCACCATGCTCAGCGACCACAAGTCGCCTTACGTGGGTCGTTTCGCCTGCGACTGGCCTCGACTTTCAACCACAGACCCGCACGCAGCCCGGCCCCATGTTAGGGCCCCCGCCGCGCTACTGCCCCGGGACGTTGGAGCCCGCCGAGCCCGAGGCGGTGCCCGTGCTGGCCGGCGTGGCACCCTCGAACACGATCCAGTTCCGAGCGAGCGCGATGACCGTGCCGAAGGGGATGGACGGGAGGATCAACGGTCACGTTGTGATTCGCGCGAGGAACCAGCACTGATCGAAGAACTCGGTGACGGGGACACCCTTGAGGGGCGCCTGCTCGGAGTGGTGCGAGCAGCGAGCGGAAGATCAGCAGGAGCAGTGAGCCCGCCATGGCCGCCCGGACGCCCAGCGACCAGCTCGTCCCGCCGGCCAGAGGCCGCGGCCGAACCGGCCCGCAAAGAGAAACGCCGCCAGCCCCGGGTGGTGCGACCCGAAGCCGGCGGCGTTCACGATCAAGCGTGACTCAGTCGCCGGCGGCGGCCCCGCACACGGTCTCGACCATCAGGCCGCTCACCACATAGGGGTCCATGTTGGCGTTGGGGCGGCGATCCTCGAGCCACCCCTTCTTGTTCTTGGCGGTCTGCCACGGGATGCGGATGGACGCCCCGCGGTCGGAGGTGCCGTAGCTGAACTTGGTGTAATGCGCCGTCTCGTGCGCGCCGGTCAGCCGATTCTCGATGCCGATGCCGTAGTTGGAGACGTGCTCGTCGACGCGCTTCCCGAGCGCCTCGCAGCCGGCGATGATGGCGTCCCAGCCACCGTCCTCACGCATGGCCTTGGTCGAGAAGTTGGTGTGCGCCCCGGCGCCGTTCCAGTCCCCGAGCACGGGCTTCGGCTCGAGCGTGGCGAAGACGTCGAAGTCCTCGGCGATACGGAAGAGCAGCCAACGGGCCGTCCAGAGCTGGTCACCGATGAGCGGCGGAGGGAGGACGCCGATCTGGAACTCCCACTGCCCCATCATCACCTCGGCGTTGGTGCCCTCGATGCCGAGGCCGGCCTTCAGGCAGGCTGCCGTGTGGCGCTCGACGATCTCGCGTCCGGGCATCTTGTCGCCACCGACGCCGCAGTAATACGGGCCCTGAGGTGCCGGGAAGCCCGCCTCTGGCCACCCCAGGGGCCGGCCGTACTGGAAGAAGGTGTACTCCTGCTCGATCCCGAACCACGGCTCCTGGTCGGCGTACTTCTCCGCCAGCTCGGCCGACTTCCGCCGGGTGTTGGTGCTGTGCGGCGTCATGTCGGGGTGGAGCACCTCGCACATGACCAGCTTGTCGCCCTCCGCCCGCAGGGGGTCGGGACAGGTGAACACGGGTTCCAGCACGCAGTCCGAGTCGCTGCCCTCGGCCTGGTTCGTGCTCGAGCCGTCGAAACCCCAGATCGGGGGCTCCTTGCCGTCCTCGACGATCTTCGTCTTGCTCCGGAGCAGCGGGGTGGGCTCCGTCCCGTCGATCCAGATGTACTCGGCCTGGTAGCTCATGAATTCTCCTGTGTTCCCCTTCTTCTCCGTGGACAAGGTGCACTGGCACGGGCCGAGCCGGGAACCCATTCGGGCGCGGCGCTCCCCGTGCGCTTTCAGTCTCGTCGGACCCTATTTCGCCGCCGTATCGGTTATGTGAACCGACGATGAAATCGCCCTCCCCGGAGGCGCGGCCCTCCGGCCCACAGAAGTGCTGCTAGACGGGACGGGGGACGGTCCCAGACAGGGACCTCGACCGTGCCGACCCTCCTGGTGGCCACCCCGGTCAGGGCCAGGGT
>JBEKVF010000280.1:0-4233 GCA_049514295.1 Acidimicrobiales bacterium | reverse complement strand
TGCCCCAGGACATCGGCACGCCGGTCGGCCTGTTCGGGATCGAGCCCAACGAAGAGGCAGAGCAGCAGACCGAGCCGAAGCCGGGGTAGCGGCCGCCCGCCTCGGTGCCCGAGCGGACCGGCGACGCGTTCCATTAGACCGTGTGACGGCCGGGACGCGGCCCGACAGACCGAGGTGGAGGTTCCATGACGAAGAGGCTGGAAGGGACGGTCGCGCTGGTGACCGGCGCGAGCAGCGGCATCGGCGAGGCCACGGCCGCCGTGCTCGCCGAGGAGGGTGCGACCGTCGCCCTGGTGGCCCGGCGCCGCGACCGGCTCGAGGCCCTGGCCGAGCGGGTCGGGGGAGCGGGCAAGGCGCTCGTGATCGAGGCGGACATCTCCGACCTGGAGCAGGCCCAGCGCGCCGTGGCCACGGCGGTTGCCGAACTGGGCCGCCTCGACACGCTCGTCAACAACGCGGGCGTGATGTTGCTCGGGCCGATCGTCGACGCTCCGATCGAGGAGTGGCAGCGCATGGTCAACCTCAACGTGCTCGGGCTGCTCTACTGCACACACGCCGCGCTGCCGCACCTGCTGGCCGCCGCCGAGTCCGAGCCGCGCTCGGTGGCCGACGTGGTGAACGTGAGCTCCGTCGCCGGCCGGGTGGCGCGCCTCAACAGCGGGGTCTACAACGCCACCAAGCACGGCGTCGGCGCCTTCAGCGAGTCACTTCGCCAGGAGGTCACGACCCGCCACGTGCGGGTCACCCTGATTGAGCCGGGGGCGACGGCCACCGAGCTGGCCTTCCAGAACCGGCCGGAGATCCTCGAGGGCATGGCGCAGCAGTTCGGGGGTATCGAGATCATGCAGGCCGAGGACATCGCGGAGAGCATCCGCTACGCGGTCACGCAACCGCGGCGGGTGGCGGTGAACGAGATCCTGGTCCGACCGACCGAGCAGGAGCGCTGAGATAGAACGGGTCGCCGTCATCGGGTGCTCGGGGTCGGGGAAGACCACGCTCGCCGTCGCGCTGGCGAAGGTGCTGGGCTCGCCCCACGTGGAGCTCGACTCCGTCTACCACCAGCCGGACTGGACGCCGCTCGGCGAAGAGGAGTTCCGGGCCCGGGTGGCCGACGCGACCGAGTCGCCACACTGGGTGGTCGACGGCAACTACTCCGCCGTGCGCGACATCGTCTGGCAGAAGGCCGACACAGTCGTGTGGTTCGACCTGCCCTATGCCACCGTGCTGTGGCGGACCGTCCGGCGCACGGTGCGACGGACGATCACCCGCGAGGAGCTGTGGAACGGCAACAGGGAGCCGCTCTCGAACCTGTGGTCGCTCAACCCAGAGCATTCGATCATCGCCTGGGCGGCCACCAAGCACCCGGTGTACCGCCGGCGTTACGCAGCGGACGTGCGCGACCCTCAGTGGGCGCGCCTGCACTTCGTCCGCCTGCGCACCCAGGGCGAGGCCGACGCATTCCTGGCCGGCGTGACGTCCGCTACGACGAAGGAGGAGTGACCGATGGATCTGGAGCTCGCTGGCAAGGTCGTGCTCATCACGGGAGGCACCGACGGGCTCGGCCTCGCGCTGGCCGGACAGCTCGCCGCGGAGGGGGCGTCGGTGGCCGTCTGCGGCCGCGACGAGGAGCGGCTGCGCGCCGCCGAGGCGACCCTGCAGGACGCGGGCGGCAACGTGCTGGCGCAGCGGGCCGACGTGTCCGTGGCCGGTGACATCGAGGCCTTCGTCGACTCCGCCGTGGGCCGCTGGGGGCGCATCGACGGGGTGGTGCACAACGCCGGGCGCGCCTCGGCCGGGCGCCTCGAGTCCATTGACGACGCCACCTGGGAGTCCGACGTCCAGCTCAAGCTGATGGCCGCCGTGCGGCTGACCCGCCTGGCGCTGCCCCAGCTCCGGGCCACCCGGGGCTCGGTCCTGTTCACCCTCGCCATGGCGGCGAAAGCCCCCGGCGCCGGCAGCGAGCCGAGCTCGGTGACCCGTGCCGCCGGCATGGCGCTCATGAAGGCGCTCTCCAAGGAGCTGGCGCCCGACGGCATCCGGGTCAACGCCGTGCTGATCGGGCTGATTGAGAGCGGGCAGTGGGTCCGCGGCGCGGCCGCCTCGGGGAACGAGCTGGGGGAGTTCTACGAGCGCTTCGCCAAGGACACCGGCATCCCGCTGGGCCGCTTCGGGCGCGCCGAGGAGTTCGCCGACCTGGGCTGCTTCCTCCTCTCGGCCCGCGCTTCGTACCTCACCGGTGCGGCCGTCAACCTGGACGGGGGGCTCTCGCCCGCCGTCTGAGTGGGCTACTCGTTGTAGCCGACGGTCTCGGTGGCGTCGCCCTCGCCGCTCCGGGTGAGCCCGATGGCGTAGCCGTCGATCATGTCGACGCGGGTGAGGGCGTCGACATGCGGCCGGCCGTCCCCGCCCCACTTGGCCTTGGCGGCCCGGCGCGCCGAGAGCTCGTCGTCGGCCACCATCAACACGACCTCGTGGTCCTCGCCCATCCGGCCGGGGCCCAGCTCGCCCCCGAGGTAGGCCGCGTAGAGGTGCACGCGGGCAGCGTAGCGAGTACGAAGGGGGCTATGAGCCCCGACGCACTGCAAGGCAGCACCATCGTCGTCACCGGTGTCACCGGCCAGGTGGCGCGCCCGCTGGCCACCGCGCTCGCCCGTGACAACCATGTGATCGGGGCGGCCCGCTTCTCCGACGCGGCCGCCCGCACCGAGCTGGAGGCTGCCGGCATCGAATGTGTCCCGGTCGACCTGGTGTCGGGGGACGTCGGCGGGCTGCCCGACGATGCCGACTACGTCCTCAACTTCGCGGTGGCCAAGACCAACAACTGGGAGCGGGACCTGGCGGCCAACAGCGGCGGCCTGGCGCATCTCATGGAGCACCACCGCGGCGCCCGTGCTTTCCTGCACTGCTCGTCCACGGCGGTCTACAAGCCCGACGGGCACCGGGTCTTCGACGAGGACGGGCCGCTCGGCGACAACCACGGTGTCTGGCCCTTCCTGCGCACCTACAGCATCTGCAAGATCGCGGCGGAGGGCACGGCGCGCTGGGGGGCGGAGCGGTTCGGCCTGCCGACCACGATCGCCCGCCTGTCGGTGCCCTACGGCGACAACGGCGGGTGGCCCGCTATCCACCTCCACATGATGCTGTCGGGGCACGCCGTGCCGGTCCACGTCAACGCCCCCAGCGTCTACCACCCGCTGCACGCCGACGACATCCTCGCCATGGTGCCGCGCCTCCTCGGCGTGGCCTCTGTCCCCGCCGTGACGGTCAACTGGGGCGGGAGCGAGCCGGTCAGCATCGAGGAGTGGTGCACCTACCTGGCCGAGCTGGCCGGCATCGAGGCGCGCTTCGAGCCCACGGAGCAGACCATCGACAGCGTGGAGATCGATACGACGCGCATGCACGAGCTCGTCGGGCCGACGACGGTCCCCTGGCGCGAGGGGATGCGCCGCATGGCCAGGGCGCTGCACCCCGACAAGGTGGCGTGAGCACGCTCCGCTTCGAGCTGTGCGACCCGGAGGAGCCGCCGGCTTCCGAGCTCCTGGCCGCCATGCGGGCCGAACTCAACGACGTGTACGAGACGTTCAGCCGGCTGGACAACCCGCCGCTGACCCCGGTCGAGCTGCGGGCCCCGACAGGCGCCTACCTCATCGGCTACGAGGGCACCGACGCCGTAGCCGGAGGAGGGCTTCGGCGACTGGAGGAGGACGTGGCGGAGATCAAGCGGATGTACGTCCGTCCCGCCGCGCGCTCGCGGGGCGTTGCAGGGGCGCTCCTGGCAGCGCTCGAGGAGGCCGCGGTGTCGCTCGGCTACACCGCCACCCGCCTCGACACCGGGCCCAAGCAGGTGCACGCGCAGCGCCTGTACCGACGGACGGGGTACGTGGAGGTGCTGCCGTACAACGACAACCCGTTCGCCTGCTTCTGGGGGGAGAAGCGGCTGGCGTGAGCCTGTAGCGTCGCTCAGGTGGCGCACGCGGCCGTGGTGCAGGTGGCGATCGATCCCGCTTCCGACGCGACGCACCGCCACGGGATCCTCAACGACCTCGTGGTCGGAGGTCACGTCGCTCCCCGGATTCGTAAAGGGCATGTGGCTGAGCGAGCGGCGTCGTTGTCGTGGTCGGTGACGACCCACATGCCGTAGCAGCCCGCCCCGCGGGCGACGGCGGCCAGCCGCTCCACCAGGGCCCGGCCGATGCCATGGCGCCGGGCGGGCTCGTCCACCGCCAGCTCGTA
>JBEKVF010000279.1:0-4244 GCA_049514295.1 Acidimicrobiales bacterium | reverse complement strand
CGAAGCAGATCCTGTTCACCGCGTCCTCGCTCTCGGCGGAGCAAGCCCGGGAGTGCGGCATGGTGAACGAGGTCGTGCCACTCGACACGCTGCAGGAACGGACCTTGAGCCTGGCCGCCGAGGTCGCCGCAATGGACCCGTGGGCCGTCCGGCTCGCCAAGCGCGCGATCAACAGCGCGGTGGACGCGATGGGGTTCTCGCAGACGATCGCGACCAACTTCGACATCCATCACCTCGGTCATGCCCGCGCTATCGCCCACGCCAACGGGACGACATCGGTCATGGCCGATCTCGCTGCTATGAAGGCCCGCTCCACATGACAGACGGACTGCGTGGCCGGCGAGTGCGTGTGGACGCTTTGGCCGACTCCGCTCGCTCAGCTTTCTAATCAAGGCGGGCGCTATGTCGACGTACCAGCGGGACGGCTTAGATCTCCACTACAAGGTTCGAGGGACCGGTCCCCCGGTGCTCTGTGTGCACGGTGCAACCGGAACGGGTGCCTATGACTGGTCGAAAGTGGCTGACGCACTCGAGGACCACTACCGGTTCATCATCCCCGACCTGCGAGGACACGGCGCGTCGGACTATCAGGCTGGGGAGATGAGCATCGAGGCGGTTAACGCTGACCTGCTGGCGCTGATCGCCCATGAGCATCTCGAGCCACCACATGTACTCGCGTTCTCCTTCGGTGCCGAGGCGGCGCTCGATTTGGAGTTGGTGTATCCGGGTACTGCGGCCAGCCTGATCCTGGTGAGCCCGGGTCTGGGCGACCCAAAGTCGAGTGTGCCCACGCGCGCGCAGCTGGAGTCGCGCTGGCCTGGCACGCTCCGCGCACTCCATGCGGAGCGACACGGCAACGACCATTGGCTGGACGTGATGCTCGAGCTCTGCGATCGGGCGGCGAAACGGCCGAAAGCGGATCTGGACGCCATCGGAAGGATCGGCTGTCCCGTGCTTCTCGTGCTTGGTAGCGAGGACGACCGCCGTCGCCTGCGGCAGGCGGAGGTCATGCGAGGTGCACACGACCGAACCGAGATCGTCGTCGTCGAGGGCGGCCGGCATGCCGTTCACAAGGACCACATGTCGGAAGTCGTCGCCGCCATGGATACGTTCCTCGCCCGAGTGGCGGAGGGCGCCCCGAAGTCGCGGACGTGAGGCATGCTCAGAGCGCTGCAATGCGCACAGTAGGATCGGAAACGAGATATCCGCTGGGGAAAAACCACGATTGGCGGAAACTCCTCGTCGGCACATCCGGAGGATGTAGGTGAGATGGCAGCTGTCAAGGTGACCAAGCCGGTCGAGGAGTTCGACGGCGACGACGCCATGCCCGAATGGAAGCGCCTGAGCATCGAGCGCTCCCTGCAAGGCCCACGCGCCAGGGCGCAGGAGCGGACCGATCGTTTTGTCGGCGCCGCCATGGAGCTGATGGCCGAGCGCGGCAGCATCGATTTCACGGTGCAGGACGTCGTCGACCGCTCCAAGATGTCGATCCGGACGTTCTACAACTTCTTCGCCAGCAAGGACGACCTTCTCGTCGCCGTGCACGAGACGATCCTGGCTACCGAGGTCGTGCCGCGCATGCGGGCCAAGTGCGAGGCTCTGAGCGACCCGATTGACCGGGTCAAGGCCTACGTCCTCGGGATCTACGAGCTGACGTCGAATCCCGGACCCGCGTCACGGGCCCTCACGACCTACAGCAACCGGCTTCTCGAGACCCGGCCCGAGGACCTGGAACGAGCCTTCAAGCCGCAGATCGACCTCGTGGTCGAGCTCATCGGGGACGCCAAGGCGTCCGGTCGCCTGCATCCCTCCCTCAGCACAGAGGCGGCGGCACATCTGTTGCACCACACCGTTTTGGCGACCGTCCACGCGCGGATCCTCGGCGCCGAAGGGGAGGATCGCATCAGCGCTGCTGATCTGTGGACATTCTGCTCCTCGGGCATCGGCGTCACGGAAGACTGAGCCGCCGCTCCACCAAGTGAGTCAGGGCACGCGCCCACTGGAGTCGGCGAACCAGCTCTCGAGCTCGGTCCGCACGACCTTCCCCATGGCGTTGCGGGGCAAGGTCCCGAGCCTCCAAGAGTCGGGCACCTTGTAGCGCGCCAACTGTGACGCGCAATGGCTCGACAAGGTGTCGATGTCGAGTGCGCATCCCTCGTCGGTCTCGACCGCTGCCGCCACGCGCTGTCCGAGCCGCTCATCTGGTACGCCCACCACCGACGCACCCCGCACCCCCGGTACCTCGAGCAGGACCCGCTCGATCTCGGCCGGGTAGACGTTGGCCCCACCGCGGAGGATCAGCGCGTTCCTCCGGTCTCGCACGAACAGTCGTTTCACGGGATCGACGTACCCGACGTCTCCCGTGTAGAGGACGCCATCTTGGACCGTCTCGGCCGTCGACTCCGGATGGCCCAAGTAGCCGAGCATGGGTTGATACAGCTCGGCCCACGGGCCATCCCCCTGGGCGCGGACGGTGATCTCGCCCGTCTCACCCACAGGCAGTACCTTCTCGCCATCGCGAATCTCCACGACGAGGTGCGGAAGTGGCGTGCCGCTACATCCGGGTATTCGCACCTCCCGGCGGTCTTCGATGGTGACCACCGTTGGCGCTTCGGTGAGCCCGTAGGTCGCCGACACCCGACAACCGAAGCGCCCTTCGAAGGCATCGCGTACCGACTCGGGCAGGTACGTCCCGCCCGTCCACGCGTCGGTCAGGGAGCGCAGGTCCTCGACGGCCACCTCCTCCGAGCTGGCGAGGCCCTGCAGGATCGTGGGAACACCAAACCACGAGTTCACCGCTTCGCCTCTTACCCAGTCTGCGACACCGACCGGGTCGACCCGGTCCATCACGACCTGCGTGCCGCCGGCCTGGGCCACGAGGAGTGTGCTCGTGACCTGCATGTTGAGAATGGTCAGCGCCGCGCAGTCACCCTTCCTCAGGTCGGGGCCGAAACCCCGTGCGGCCACCAGCATCGCCCCCGGAAGGAGAAGGTTCCGATGGGAGTGCACGACGCCCTTGGGCCGACCGGTGGTGCCACTCGTGTAGGCGATCCCCGCCGGGTCGGTGGCTCGCCGGATCGGCCGGTGGTAGCTGGGCTGGCTGCTGTCGACCAAGTCCCGCCAGGAACCGGTGCCATCTCCGACCACGATGGTCGGCGGCGGCGGATGGCCATCAGGATCGTGACCGAGCCCATCCGCGACCTCGGGGGAGGCCAGGAGGAGGCGCGCCTTGGCGTCGCGAAGGATGAAGCGCTTCTCGGGAGGCGCCAGGTTGCGATTGAGGCCCAACCAGATCGCGCCCAGCCGCGCCACCGCGTGAAACGTGATGACAACGTCGCTCGCATTGGGCAGGCTGACGGCAACCACGTCGTCCTTCCTGATTCCCATGGCTGCCAACGCGCCGGCCGCTCGTTCGGCGCCCCGGTCGAGCTCTTCGTAGGTCAGCCGGGCGTCGGCGCAGACCAGGGCCTCGTGGGCGGGATCGCGCTCGAGCGCCCGCTCCAGCACGCCGCCGACTGACGTCGGAATGAGACCCGGCGCCGGCGCAGGCACTGACCGTACTCCCATGCCCCCACCTCTCAGAGAAGATGAATGTCGGTATGGTAGGACATCACTTTCCTGAAAGAAAAGCCATGACTACGGGAGCAGTCAGCGTCATCAGCGGTGGGTCGGACGGCATCGGACTGGCCGTAGCGGAGTGCCTCGCCGCCGGAGGTGGACGGATCGCCGTCCTCGGACGAGACCGCGAGAACCTTGAGTTGGCGAAGGGGGCGGTCGAGGAAGCCGGGGCGGACGCGGTCTTGGCCCTCAGCGCCGATGTGACCAAGGACGACGAGGTCGCCGCCGCGTTCCGGGAGATCGACACGACGTGGGGCAAAGTCCACGCGCTGATCAACGCAGTCGGGCCCTCCGGGGCGGGACGGTTCGAGGATCTGTCCGACGAGGCTTGGGTGCGCGCGTTCGACCAGGGTGCGCTCACGGCGGTCCGCTGCATCCGCCACGCCCTCCCGCTCCTGCGCCGGGCGGAATGGGGTCGGATCGTCAACATCACCGCGGTCTCCGTGCAGCACCAGAGCACCGGCCTGATCGGGTACACCGCGAGCAAAGCGGCACTGGCCAGCATCACGAAGAACCTGGCCCGCAGCCTGGCCGCCGACGGGATCCTCGTGAACGCAGTCGCGCCGGGCCCGGTCCTCACCGGCCCGATCAAGGCCGCGGTACGGGCGGCGCACGGTGACCCCGAC
>JBEKVF010000278.1:0-7499 GCA_049514295.1 Acidimicrobiales bacterium | reverse complement strand
AGCCCGCGGTCGCGGAAGCCGTAGAGCTCGGCCGTGCGCCTGGTCTGCAGGTGCACCACCGTCCCCACCGGCAGCCCCTCGCCGCGGGACCGGTCGCGCGCCCAGTGCGTGAGCATGAACGTGGGCAGGCTGGCGTCGCACAGCACCCCGCAGTGCGCGCCGCCGTCGCCGAGGCCGAGCACCGTGGCCGGGTGGACGAGCATCTCGCGCACGGCGTCGAGGTCGCCCGCCGCGTAGTCGAGCAGCGGGAGGTAGAGCAGCTCCGTGCCGTCACGCCCGAGCATCAGGTCGTAGAGGACCTCGTCGGTGCTCCGGCCCTCCGCCGCGGCGATGGCCGTGACGCTGCGCTCGGGCGGCGGCTCGTAGTCGGGCGGGTCGCCCAGCGGGAAGAGCTTGTGGAGGTTGGCCCGCAGCAGCTCGACGAAGCCGCCCGGCCGGGGCTCCTCGCCGAGGATGGCCGCCCGCACCTCGGGCGTGCGCAGCCGGGCCACCCGCTCGCCGAGCGGGAGACCGGCGATCTCCTGGTAGGCGCGGTGGTGCGCGAAGGGGTGCGTGGTGGACTGGAAGCCCACCATCAACGACGTCGGCTTGCCCGCCACCTGGGGCACGAGCCAGGCGCCGCGCCGGTTGGCGGCCACGCCGCGGTCGATCCACTCGCGCCACAGGTCGGGGGCGAAGTCCGCCTGCAGCACCTGGTAGGTGACGGGCACGCCGGCGCGGACGGAGATCTCCGACATCCAGGCGAACTCGTGGTCGAGGTCCCGCATGTCGCTCGCCACCGAGAAGACGCGGTGCCCCGCCTTGCCGAGCGCCTCGCCGATCGCCACCAGCTCGTCGGCCGCGGCCGTCGTCCCGGCCGCCAGCTCGCCGTCCTTGGCCCGGTGCAGGACCGTGCGCGTCGTCGACGCGCCGATGGCGCCCGCGTGGACGGCCTCGCGCACGATGGCGGCCATCTCGGCGATCTCCTCCCCCGTCGCGGCGTCGTTCGCCCGGCCCTCGCCGAGGACATAGGCCCGCAGCGCGCCGTGCGCTCCACTTCGTCGAGGTACTCGCCGAACGTCTCCCAGTTCCAGTTCATGCCCTCGGCCAGCGCCGTGCCGGGGATGTCCTCCACGCCCTCCATCAACTGGATCAGCCACTCCCGGTCCGAGTCCCGCGCCGGCGCGAACCCGACGCCGCAGTTCCCCATGACGACGGTCGTCACCCCGTGCCAGCCCGAGGGCGAGACCTCCGGGTCCCAGGTGACCTGGCCGTCGTAGTGGGTGTGGATGTCGACCCAACCGGGCGTGACCAGCAACCCCTCGGCGTCGATCTCCCGCCTGGCCGGGCCGTCGACCTCGCCCACGGCGGTGATGATGCTGCCGTCGATCGCGACGTCACCCGCCCGGGTGGGCCTACCCGATCCGTCGGCGATCGTGCCTCCCCGGATGATCAGGTCGTGCATGGCTGCTCCTTGTCCGGCGTCCTGGGTCCGCCCGCTCCCACCGGTCCCCCCTGAGCCGGGCGGCCGGCTACACCCAGCTTCGCAGCTTTTCGATCATGGCGACCGGATCGGCGCCCACGGGAGTCACGTTGAGATGGGTCACCCCCGCCTCGGCGAGTCCGGCCACGCGCTCCTTGATGTAGGACTCGGGTCCGCACAGCGACGTGGCCTCGAGCAGCTCGGCCGGCACGAGCGCCGCCGCCTCGTCCTTCTTGCCCGACAGGTAGAGGTCCTGGATCTCCGCCGCCTCCTTCTCGTAGCCGTAGCGGCAGGCCAGCGCGTTGTAGAAGTTCCTCCCCTTGGCGCCCATGCCCCCGATGTACAGGGCGGCCATGCCACGCCCGAGCTCGCGTATGGGCGCGACCTCTGACTCCTCGCCGATGGCGAGGATGCCGCCGGCGGCGATCTGGAGCGTCCCCAGCGACGGGTCGCGCTTGGCCGTGCCCGCGGCAAGGGCGGGGCCGAAGACCTCCTTCGCCTTGTCGGGCACGAAGAAGAGCGGCAGCCACCCCTCGGCGATCTCAGCCGTCATGGCGACGTTCTTCTCGCCGAGGGCCGCGACCCAGATGGGGATGCGGGCCCGGACGGGGTGGTTGATGAGCTTGAGCGCCTTGCCCAGTCCGGTGCCCTGATCCGGCGGGAGCGGGATGTGATACGCCGCCCCGTCGTGGGTGAGCGGCGCCTCGCGGGCCCATACGTCGCGGCAGATCTCGATGATCTCGCGGGTCCGGGTGAGCGGGCGGTCGTAGGGCACGCCGTGGAAGCCCTCGATCACCTGGGGCCCCGACGCGCCCAGACCGAGCTGGCAGCGACCGCCCGAAATGGCATCGATGCCGGCGGCCGTCATCGCGATCAGCGTCGGTGTGCGGGTGTAGATGGGCAGGATGGCGGCCCCGATGTCCACCCGCTCGGTCTTGGCGGCCAGGTACCCCATGAAGCTCGGCGCGTCGTAGCTGTATGCCTCGGCCACCCAGACCACGTCGAGCCCCACCTTCTCCAGCTCCGCCGCCTGGCGCGCGGACTCGGCGAACCCGCCGGCGTAGCTCAGCTGCATGGACAGCTTCACGCGGTCCTCCCTTTCCTCTTCGTCGTCGGTACTTCGGGCGGAAAAGAGTATCCTAAACTCCCGGCCGGTCCGCCCGCCCGTAGCATCGCAGCCGTGGCGGCACACCGCACCGAATTCGTCCTCTTCGACCTCGGCGGGGTGCTCATCGAGCCCGGCGGGGTCGGGCCGATGCGGGAGCTGAGCGGGATCGGCACCGACGAGGAGCTCTGGGCGCGCTGGCTGAGCTGCCGCTGGGTGCGCCGCTTCGAGGCCGGCCTGTGCTCTCCCGATGAGTTCGCCGCCGGCGTGGTGGCCGACTGGGATCTCGAGCTGGGGCCGGACGCGTTCCTCGAGGAGTTCGGCGGGTGGGCGAACGACCCGTACCCGGGGGCGCTGGAGCTCGTCGCCGCGGTGCGGGACGACGTCGGCGTCGGCTGCCTCTCCAACACGAACGCGGTCCAGTGGCACGCCAACTACGACGCGACCCCGATCACCGAGGCCTTCTCGCTCCGCTTCCTCTCCTTTGAGCTCGGGCTGGTCAAGCCCGACCGCGAGATCTTCGAGACGGTCGCGACTCGCCTCCCGGTCCCGCCGGATCGCGTGCTCTTCCTCGACGACAACGCCGCCAACGTGACCGGTGCCGAGGCGAGCGGGTTCGTGGCCCGTCACGTACGCGGCGTCGAGGAGGCACGCCGGGTGCTGGACGCCGAGGGCGTCATCGCGGGCTGAGGCGAGGTGATGCCCCCAGGCGGCACCGGCGCCGGTCCGGCCACGTGTGCCAACATGCCGCCATGGTTGCCAACGGGCCGATGCTGCGTCTCCTGCCGCGCCTGAGCGACAACGTCGCCTTCTACTGGACCTCAGGCGAGGACGGCGTGCTGCGGCTCTTGCACTGCAACGCCTGCGGGTTCTTCATCCACCCACCGGGGCCGGTCTGCCCGCGCTGCCTCTCGCGTGACCTGGCGCCCAAGGAGGTCAGCGGCCGCGGCCGCGTCGAGACGTTCACCGTCAACTACCAGCAGTGGATACCGGGGAGCGACGCCTACATCATCGCCTGGGTGTCGATCGACGAGCAGCCCGACGTGCGATTGACCACGAACCTGGTCGACGTCGAGCCCGAGGACGTGCACATCGGCATGCCGGTGCGCGTCGTCTTCGAGCACGCGGACGACGTCTGGCTCCCGCTCTTCACGCCCGAGGGCGCGTCGTGAGCCCGCCGCCGGTCGAAGAGCCGCTGGAGCGGCGGGCCATCATCTCTGGCATCGGGCAGTCCGCCGTGGGGCGCCGGCTCGGGCGCTCCGACCTCGACCTGACGGTGGAGGCGGCGCTGGCGGCCATCGCCGACGCCGGGCTCAGCCGCGACGACATCGACGGCATCTCCACCTACCCCGGCATGGGCGCCGGCACGCCGGGCTTCGGCGGGCCGCCCACGCCGGACGTCCAGGACGCCATGGGCCTGTCGCTCAACTGGCACGACGGCGGGGGCGAGGGGCCGGCTCAGATGCGCGCCGTGATGGTGGCCGGGCCCAGGGCACCGGGGGCCGGCAGGCTATCGGCGGGTCGCGCGGGGGCGGGGGCGTGCCCCGGTTCGGCGGCTTCATGCAGTGGTCCCTCCCCTTCGGTGCGGTGTCGGCCGCCAACTGGATCGCCATGGTCGGCCAGCGACGCATGTACGAGTTCGGGTTGACCCGCGAGCAGCTGGGGCAGATCGCGGTCAACGGTCGCCGCAACGCCGCGCTGAACCCCAAGGCGATCTACACGGAGCCCATGTCGATGGACGACTACCTGGCGGCGCGCATCATCACGACGCCGCTGTGCCTCTTCGACTGTGATGCGCCGTGCGACGGGTCGACGGCCGTCATCGTCTCGCACCGCGACGTCGCCGGCGACCTCGACCACCCGGCCGTCCAGATCAACGCCCTCGGCACGGCGCTGCGCGGGCGCCCGAGCTGGGACCAGTTCGACGACATCACCACCATGGCAGCCCGCGACGCCGGCGCCTCCATGTGGGAGCGCACCGAGCTCACGCCGGCCGACGTCGACACGGCACAGCTCTACGACGGCTTCTCCGTGCTGACGATCGTCTGGCTCGAGGCGCTCGGGTTCTGCGGGCGGGGCGAGAGCGGGTCCTTCATCGAGGGCGGTGCCGCCATCGCGCGTGACGGCGTCCTCCCGCTGAACACGGCCGGCGGCCAGCTCTCGGGCGGCCGCCTGCACGGGTTCGGCCTGATCCACGAGGCCTGTGTCCAGCTGCGCGGCGAGGGCGGCAAGCGCCAGGTGGTACGCCCCGGCGGGCGTGTCCCCGAGGTGGCCGCGGTAGCCAACGGTGGCGGGCCCATCGCCGGCACCATGCTGCTGACCCGCGGCCTCAGCTGAGCGTCGTACGGGCCGCTCCGCGCTCCCTCAGCCCGGCTTCGTCCCCGCCAGGTGGTGCGCGGCACGAGCCGCCAGCGCGACCAGCGTGAGCGTCGGGCCGTAGCCGCTCGAGGTGACGAACACGGAGGAGTCCGCGACGACGACGTTGTCGAGCGTGTGCACGCGCCCCCACCGGTCGACCACGGAGGTGTCCGGGTTGTCACCCATGCGCGCCGTGCCGATGACGTGGCGGCTCTCGGGCACCGGCGTGGCGCCCACGCCGTGGTACGAGACGCCCGGCGACGAGGTGTGGATGACCCACTCGGCCCCCATCTCCTCCAGCACCGACTGGAGGATCTTCCCGTGGTACTTGGACGCCGCCAGCTCGTGGCGGCCCGGCTCGTAGGTGACCCGCGCCACCGGGAAGCCGCGCGCGTCCCGGACCGACGGGCTCAGGTCGACCGTGTTGGTGGCGTAGGGCAGGTCCTCCCCCTGCATGATGAAAGCCCACATCCGCTCACGCAGGTTCGAGTCGCGCATCGCCTGGGCGTGGCCGCGCCCCCACGGCGAATGGCGCGCCTCCATGATGGGCAGCCCGCCGCCGCTGTGCTCGACCAGGCCGCCCCGGAACCACGGCAGCCCCGCGCCGAGAGCGGCCTCCCGCGAGCGCTCGTCCTGCACCATGGCGTCGTCGTGCACGTGGGTGACCGCCCGCCCCTTGTGGGGGTGCAGGCGCAGGTGCGGGAAGTGCCCGACGACGATCGTCTGGAAGTGGCACATGAGGTGGCGGCCGAGGGCGGGGTGCTCCAGGCCGGACAGGAGGAGGATGCGGGGCGTCTCGATGGCGCCGCCGGCCACGATGACCAGCTTGGCGTCCATGGTGCGGGTGACGCCGTCGGGCCCGATGAACTCGACGCCCGTGGCCTTGCGCCCCTCCGTCACGATCCGGCTGACGCAGGTCTCGGCCATGAGCTCGGCCCGGCCGGTGGCCATGGCCCGGGTCAGCAGCGCGACCGGGTCGCCCTTGGCATGGATGGGGCAGCCGAAGAACGCGCAGTAGCCGCAGTTGTTGCAGGCGGGCCGCCCGTCGTAGGCGATGCTGTTGGCGGCCGTCGGCGCCTCGTAGGGATGGAGCCCGACCTTCTCCGCCGCGGCCGACGACAGCACGGCGCCGTACATCGGCGCCCCCGGCGGCATCGGGTAGGGGCCCGACCGCCAGGCGGCGAACGGATTGGCACCGGCGCGGCCGGCCACGCCGATGGCCCGCTCGACCTCGGCGTAGAAGGGCTCGAGCTCGTCGTAGTCGATCGGCCAGTCGTCGACGGCCGCACCGTCCTGCGGGCCGTGGGTGGAGAAGAGGCGGAAGTCCTCCTCGCGGAAACGCGGCACCTTGCCGTCGGCGTGGGTCCCGCCACCCCCGACCGTCGTGGGGATGGAGTTCACCTCCCCCACGTGCGTGTGCTCGCCCTCGTCGGCGTTGCGCCGGAAGGCGCGCGGCTCGATCAACGGGTCAGGCCCGAGGAAGTAGCGCGAGATGAACTTGATCTCGTCGTTGGAGTAGTCGCCCGCCGGCTTCGTCGGGTCATCGGGGTCGAGCAGGTGGTTGCGCCCCTTCTCCATGATGACCACGGACCACCCGGCCCGCGTGAGCACCTCGGCCGCGGTGGCCCCGCCGGGCCCGGATCCGATGATGACGGCGTCGGCCGTCACGGCTGGGACACCTCGGCGTCGCTGTACCCGCGCGGCTGCACGTCGCCCTCGTACGCGATGTACGCCCACCCGATGCCGTCGCGGTTGCCCCCGTACTCGGGCGCCCCGTACATGCCCTCGCAGCAGTGCTCCCACAGGATCTCGAGAAAGGCCTCGTCGGCCCGCAGCCGGCGGCGCTGCTCCGAGCCGTCGATCTCGCCGAAATCCTCGCCCAGTGCGGCGAGCCCGTCCCGGTAGCGCTGCTGGAGCCCCACCACCGGGCCGTTGAACTCCCGCTCGGGCAGCCCCTGGGACCCCTCGAGCCGGGTCCGCCAGGCCAGCTCGTCCAGCCGGGACAGGTGGTGGAACGTGGCGAACCCGGCCACGCCACCCTTGCGCCCCGACGACGGGCCCCCCGCCCAGATGCGGGGCGGGTCGAACATGAAGGCGCCGAGGAAGGTGTCGATGTACTCGGCGACGCCCGCCTCCTCGGCTCCGGGCGCCCCCTGGTCGGAGGGCATCAGCTGGGCACAGGCGGCCCGCAACGTGGCGTACTCCTGCTCGCTCAGCCAGACGGGCACCGGGCAAACGTAGCGTGCCGTCGACCCAATTGCTGACACTGCTGTCAGGTTAGGATCGAGCCTCACCCGTCCCGCCAGGGGGCGGGCGGGGAGGATGGGCATGGCGCAGGGTGGCCACCGGGTGGGCGTGGACGTGGGCGGCACGTTCACCGACCTCATTTGCATCACGCCGGACGGCCAGGTCATCCTGGAGAAGACGCCGACGACCCCCGACGACCAGTCGGTCGGGGTGCTGACGGGCGTCGAGCAGCTGGCCGGCACGTTCGGCGTCGACACCAAGGCGTTCTGCGGCGCAATCGAGGCCTTCGTGCACGGGACGACCACGGCGGACAACACCATGATTGAG
>JBEKVF010000277.1:0-4262 GCA_049514295.1 Acidimicrobiales bacterium | reverse complement strand
TTCTTTCAGAGCACCTATGTGGCTGCTGCGGATCTGGCCGGTTGGGACCGAGCCGCACTCGAGATGGAGTGAAGGTGAGTCTCGTAGTCCTGCCCGAAGATCCCGAAGTGGCCGTACCTTTCGGAGTCGGAGGTGGCGCAATTGGATGTGGCGCGACAGTAGACGTGTGCAATTGGCATGGACCGGTTACAACGAGACCCGAGTAGTTGCCTTTCGTCTCCGTATGCCTCTAGTGGTCCCGTAGGACGTTGAGGGGCAGCCACCTGTACTCTGCTGGTCGTGGGGTTGATCTCTTACAGCCAGCGCTTGACGGCTCTGGCTGAGCGCGACCCCGATCGACTTGCGATCACTTGCGCTGAGCAGAGCTTAACTAGGGGTGAGCTGGAGTCGGCGGCGAACCGCCTAGCTCGCGACCTCGCCGCCGGCGGCGTCGGGTTCGGGGACATGGTGACCATCGCTTTGCCCAACTCAACGGGATGGTATATCGCATTCGCGGCCTGCTGGAAGATCGGTGCCATCCCTCAGCCGGTGTCGTCAAAGCTGCCGGAGCCGGAATTCCGAGCCATCCTGGCGCTGGCCAAGCCCAGTGCGGTGATAGGCGTACCCTCCGAGTTGGCGGAGGGGCGTCGCACCATCCCGCTCGACTACCAGCCCGAACCGGGCCTGTCCGACGACCCTCTGCCCGATGTCATCTCGCCAGCGTGGAAGGCACCGACGTCAGGCGGATCTACCGGCCGCCCGAAGCTGATCGTCTCTGGCGACCCCGCCACCTACGACGAGGATATGCCGCCCCGCTTCGGAACAACTGACGGGTGCATGGTCATTCCGGCTCCGCTGTACCACAACGGTCCCATCGTGTGGTCCTGTTCCGCGTGGCTGGCAGGAGGTCACGTTGTGGTGCTGCCCCGATTCGACGCCGAAGCCACGCTCGCCGCCATCGATCGCTATCAGTCAGACACCGTCTACCTAGTCCCGACGATGATGAAGCGGATCTCGCGACTCCCTGACGACGTCCGCAGCTCCTACGACATGTCGTCCCTGCGAGCGGTGTGGCACCTGGCGGAGCCGTGCCCGGAGTGGCTTAAGCAGGTGTGGATCGATTGGCTCGGGCCCGAGCGGATATTCGAGTTGTACGCCGGCACCGAGGCTCAGACGGCCACTGTCATCACCGGTACAGAATGGCTCGCCCATCGTGGATCGGTGGGCCGACCGACGCGCGGCTCGATCATGATCTGTGACCCCGAAGGGAATGAGCTTCCCACAGGTCAGGAGGGCGAGGTTTGGATGCGCGCCGCGAGCGAGCGGCCGACCTATCACTACATCGGCGCCACGGCGCGGACGCGCGAGGGCGGTTGGGAGTCCCTCGGTGACGTGGGACATCTGGACGACGACGGCTACCTGTACCTGGGTGACCGGATACAGGACATGATCCTGACCGGGGGGGCCAACGTCTACCCCGCCGAGGTCGAAGCGGCTCTTCAGGAGCATCCCGCCGTTCGATCCGTCGCCATCATCGGACTTCCCGACGAGGAAATGGGCAACATTGTGCACGCCATCGTGGAGGCCGAGGAGGAAGCGGTCCCGATGGAGGAGCTTTTGATTTTTGTGTCCGAGCGGGTAGCCCGCTACAAAGTTCCCCGCTCAATTGAATACACCGAGCAGCCCATGCGCGACGACGCGGGCAAGGTCCGACGGTCCGCCCTGCGGGCCGAACGAGCCTCGATGCCGCGTTCTTAGTAGACCGCTCTACTTCAGGGGCGGACGCATAGGACGGGGGTGGAAACTGGGTGGACCCCGAAACCATCGATCGTGGTCGTGACGTGGGCTGACGGTACAAGCTAGCTTCAGGGATGATGGTGAAGACTTCTCAAATCAGGGGTTCTGTGTGAGCTCCGAAGGGGCAAGCCGGAGAGCAACGAGGTGCCCGAGGATCGGACTATGACCGACTCCGCCGCTCCGCCGGAGCCAGCGTCGGCACCCGACCCAACCACGGTCATCAAGTCCCGCAGTTACATGGCCCTCCTACTGCTCGGGGCGCTCATAGGTGTCCCGGTGGCGACGGTGGCGTACTTCTTCTTGGACGCGGTGTCCAAGATCCAAACCGAGATCTTCACCGATCTGCCGAAGGACCTCGGGTTCCACGGAGAGCCGCTGTGGTGGCCGCTGCCATGGCTGGCACTCAGCGGCGTGCTGGTTGCTCTGGCCATTCGCTACTTGCCTGGAACCGGCGGCCACGAGCCCTCGGAGGGTTTCAAGTCCGCCGGGCCGGTTCAGCCCGTCGAGCTCTTCGGCATTGTCGCGGCGGCGCTGGCCACGCTGAGTCTTGGGGTGGTGCTCGGTCCCGAGGCGCCACTGATCGCCATTGGTAGCGGCCTGGGTGTTCTGGCGATCCACCTGGTCAAGCGTGACGCACCTCCAATGGCAGCCGTGGTGATCGGCGCCGCCGGGAGCTTCGCCGCCATCGCCACACTGTTGGGCTCGCCCCTCGTCGGCGCCTTCCTTCTCATGGAGATGGCCGGACTGGGAGGCCCGATGATGGAGATCGTGCTGGTCCCTGGTCTGCTTGCGGCCGGTGTGGGGTCATTGATCTTTGTGGGGCTCAACAGCCTGACCGGATTCGGGTCGTTCTCACTGACCGTGTCCTCCATTCCCCACGTCGGGGCGCCCAATGGGGTCGAGTTCCTGTGGGCGATCGCCATCGGCATGGGCGCCGCGGTCGTTGCAACCGGCATCTTCAAATTGGCCACGATGCTCCGTCCCCTGGTTGAACGGAGCAGGGTCCTGTTGACCCCGGTTGTCGGCTTGGCGGTTGCCGGTCTGGCTATCGCCTTTGCCGCGGGGACCGGTCGAAGTTCCTCAGAAGTGTTGTTCTCGGGACAGAGCGCGCTGCCATCCCTCGTCCAGCAAGCGGCCGGCTGGACCGTGGGCGCGCTGCTGCTGCTGCTCATATGCAAGGGACTGGCCTATGCGATCTCGCTGAGCAGTTTCCGGGGAGGGCCCATCTTCCCGAGCATGTTCATCGGTGCGGCCGGCGGTATCGCTCTGTCACACGTTGGCGGACTGCCGATGATCGCCGGGGCGGCGATGGGCGTCGGGGCAATGATTGCAGGGGCGCTGAAGATGCCCTTTACGGCCGTTCTACTGCCCAGCCTTCTCTTCGTATCCGATGCCGTGACCCTCATGCCGCTGGTAATTGTGGCCGTGGTCGTGTCCTACGTCATCGCCGTTTGGATCAAACCGAGCCCACCCCCCGCAGATGCTCCGGCGCAGGTTCCTGCGCCAGCCCCCGCCAGTCACGGCTGACACGTCTGAGCTCCGAGCTCACCGCCACGGCCTGTTTCGGTGCTGGAAATGCCCGCCGCTGGACGGTGATGCCCTCTGGAGGCAGTCAAAGTGGTCGTCAAAGCTTGATCGTTGCGAATCTTGCCTAGCGGTGCAGCTCAGATGTACATGCCGCCATTCACTCCGATGATCTGGCCCGTGATGTAACTGCCGCTCTCGCCACAAAGGAAGGAACAGGCGGCGGCGATGTCGGCTGGCGTTCCGGCCCGGCCAAGCGGGACCATCGGACCGACCACGTCCACCCCGGGGAAATCGCCGGCGGCTTCCGCAGCTCGCGCCATGGGGGTGTCCACCAGGCTGGGCGGAATCGTGTTCACGGTGATGCCGTTGCGCGCCAGGTCGACCGCGAGTGCCTTGGTCAGGGCAATGACGCCACCTTTCGAGGCGGCGTAGTGGGCCATGTTGGGCGCGCCCGATTGGGCACTCGACGAAGAGATGGTGACGATGCGGCCCCAGCCATCGGCGAGCATGTCGGGTACGGCAGCCTGGACGCAGGTGAACGTGCCCGTGAGGTTGACCGCAATGATCTTGTCCCATTTCTCGGCCGTGATTTCGAGAAGAGGGTCGAACGACTCGACGCCTGCGCTCGTCACGAGGATGCCGACCGGGCCGAGCTCGGCGCGGATGCGTGCGAAGGCCGCATCGACCGACTGCCGGTCGGAGACGTCGACTTCGACGGCCAGAACCCGAACGCCCTCGGCTCGAATCTCGGCGGCTGCTGCCTCGGCGCCCGTTCCGTTCCGATCGAGGACGGCGACGTCGTGGCCGTCTGCAGCGAACTGGCGGGCGACACCAAGCCCGATACCCGACGCCCCGCCGGTGACGACGGCGACGCTCACCGGTTCTCCTTGCCCGGCGTGAACTCGAGGTGCAGATCGCTCAGCCCGCGCAAGACCCATGTGGGTTCGTACCTGTAGCGA
>JBEKVF010000276.1:0-4277 GCA_049514295.1 Acidimicrobiales bacterium | reverse complement strand
ATGGGCGTTTTGACGATCCTGAGTCCCTCGGTACGGAACGCTTCGTCGAAGCTGGCGGTGAACATCGTATGTACAAGACGACGCCGATCACCGTGTTGAACGGGCAGTACAATCCGATGGCGCAGGCCTGCGGACGCAGTGGCTGAATATCGACACGGTCGCCAGAATTCCTGCAGCCTGGCCACCGCGGTGTCACGGCAGGCTGCTCTGGGGAGCACGCCGTTCCAGCCGGGTGACCGGCTGGCGAACACGATCGATCTGAGCGAGATCCTCTGGGACCAGATTGACATCATCCATCGCGTGAGCGGTGCCAAGCCCCTCGTGATCTACCGGACCGGCAAGGCCATGGAGAAGCAGCTCAAGCTTCTGCTCGACAAGGTGTTCCTCTAGGAGCGGGGGAACGTCTGTCTCGGCAGCCCATTCGGCCGACCGGGGGCGGGAGTGCGTCTCACCCCGCGGGCAACGTGATCAGCGCGTGTTCCAGATCGTGCAGGAGATCGTCAATTGTCTCGAGTCCCACACTGAGTCTCACCAGGTCACCGGGCACCTCGTTGCTGGTGCCGGAGGTGCTGGCATGGGTCATCCGTGCCGGATGCTCAATGAGGCTCTCCACGGCGCCGAGGCTCTCGGCCAACGTGAAGATGCGGGTCCGAGAGCAGAGCTCGACGGCAGCGTGTTCCCCGCCGTGCACGGTGAAACTGACCATGCCGCCGAAGGCCCGCATCTGCGACTGGGCGATTTGGTGACCTGGGTGGTCGGGAAGCGACGGATGGTGCACCCGTTTGACTGCCGCATGGCCGCATAGATACTCGACTACGGCCAGAGCATTGGCGCAGTGCCGTTCCATCCTTATGCCCAACGTTTTGACTCCACGCTGCACGAGGAAGCAGTCGAAGGGCCCGGGAACGGCGCCGGTCGCATTCTGAAGGAACCCGAGTCGAGCCGCGACGTCCTCGTCGCAGGTCGCGGCAAATCCTCCGACGACGTCGGAGTGGCCACCGAGGTACTTGGTGGTCGAGTGCACGACGATGTCGGCTCCCAGGCTGAGAGGCTGCTGTATCCACGGCGTGGCAAAGGTGTTGTCCACGACGACGAGGGCTCCTCGACTGTGCGCGGCGGCGGATACGGCGGCGATGTCGATGACGTCGAGCAACGGATTCGTCGGTGATTCGAGCCACACCATGCGCGTCGCCGGTCGCCACACCTCATCCATGTCGGAGAGGTCAACAGTGTCGACAACCAGCCCGGCCGGGCGGTGGATCGCGGTGGCCAATCGGAACGTTCCTCCGTAGCTGTCAGTCTGCATGACGAGATGGTCGCCTGGGCTCAAGAGGCGCATCACCGCGTCCTCGGCCGCCAGCCCGCTGGCGAAGGCGAACCCGAAGTCCGCCCCTTCGAGCAGCGCCAGGTGCCGCTCGAGGCTGGCGCGGGACGGGTTGCCTGACCTGGCGTACTCGAAGCCGCGATGCTGGCCGACGGCGTCCTGTTGGAAGGTCGAGGAAAGGTAGACAGGGGTGTTGACCGCTCCGGTGGCGGCGTCAGCAGATTCGCGGCCGTGCACCGCGTTGGTCTCGAACCCGAGTCCCTGGAGATAAGGCTGGCCCGTCACCGTGACCTCACCGCGTCGCCCGTCGCCAGAATCGCCAGCACGTCAGAGCGGGTGATGACTCCGACCGGGTGGCCGCGATCGAGAACGAGCAAGGCCGGAGCCCCCTCCAACCTCCCCACGGCCACCTGGACCTGCTCTCCGGCCCCGATGGTGGGTAACGGGCTGCCCATGACGTCACTCACGAGGCGATTCAGCATGGACGAGTCGGCGAATGCCGAATCCATGAGCTCGCGCTCGGTGACACCTCCGACAACCTCGGCCAGGACCACCGGTGGTTCATGTTTGATCACGGGCATCTGGCTCACGCCGTACTCGCGGAGGATGGCGATGGCTTCTCGGACGGTCTCGTCAGGATGTGTGTGGACAAGCGTCGGAAGTGACGCATCGCGGGCCGCCAATATGTCGTCTACCGTCGGCCCGGCGTCGTGCATGAACCCGTAGTCGGTCATCCACGCGTCGTTGTAGATCTTCGAGAGATAGCCGCGTCCGGAATCGGGGATATGGACCACCATGACCGCATCCGCTGGCAGGTCACGTCCGGCGATCAGCGCGGCCGCGATGGCCGTTCCCCCTGATCCGCCGAGCAGGAGCCCTTCCTCCCGCGTGACCCGGCGGGCGGTGGCAAAGCTTTCGGCGTCCGAGACGGCGATCACCCGGTCCACCACCGCGGGGTCATATGTCGAGGGCCAGAAGTCCTCGCCGATCCCTTCGACCAGGTATGGCCGTCCGGACCCGCCCGAATAGACGGAACCCTCAGGGTCGGCGCCGATGATCTGGACCGAAGGATTTCGTTCTTTCAGGAAGCGACCAATGCCGGTGATGGTGCCTCCCGTTCCGATGCCGGCCACGAAGTGCGTGACCCTCCCACGCGTCTGCTCCCAGATCTCCGGTCCTGTCGTCTCGTATTGGGCCCGCGGATTTTGGGGGTTGTGGTATTGGTCGGGCTTCCATGCCTTGGGTACCTCGCGGGCCAGGCGGTCCGAGACCGAGTAGTAGGAGTCGGGGTGTTCAGGCGGCACCGAGGTCGGACAGACAACGACCTCGGTGCCGTAGGCGCGCAGCAGGGCGATCTTGTCGGTGGCCACCTTGTCGGGACATACGAAGATGCACTTGTACCCCCGACGGGCGGCGACGATGGCCAGTCCGACACCGGTATTGCCACTGGTCGGTTCCACGATCGTGCCTCCGGGGACGAGCTGACCGGCCTGCTCGGCCGCTTCGATCATGAACAGTGCAATGCGGTCCTTTGATGATCCGCCCGGATTGAACATCTCGAGTTTGGCGACGAGGGTGCACTCCAAGCCGATGGCGGTTCGGTCCAGTCGCACCATCGGGGTATGACCTATCAATCCGGCCACGGACTCAGCCACGTCCATGGGAGGTCCCGGATCGGTGACGGGACGGACGTCGACGCCCATCAGCGTGCGCGAGAGCTCCGGAGGGACCGACTCGTCGGTGAAGAGCTCGGTCGGCAACCCGGCCCGGCGCAGACCGGCCGCAACGGGAGCCGCATCGGCCAGGGGTCCCCAAACGCCGATTCGACGCGGGATCCTCGCCCTCAGCGAGCCGACGAGAGCCTCGAGCGATTCGTCCAGCCCGAGTCGGTGCACATGGCGGGATCGGTCCTGCAGTCGGGCCGGAGGCGGTGCACCGCCCACCACGACAAGGAGATCCATGCTGCCTCTTTACCACTTCCACCAGTGCCGCCGGCATGGGGACCGGTCGACCCAGGAGTTGGCACCTGCCCACGATTCTCCTACGTCACATCGGGCCGCCCCATCTCGGATGCCCCGGAACTCATCGGGTGGCTCGAGGCGGGCGGCTCTTGATCGACGGCCAGCTGTTCTCCCCCCCATTTGCCCCGAGAACTGCGTAACCCGCCCGCTCCACCGCGCGGCGCGTGGGAGGGAGGCCCAAAGATCGCCTATGAGGCGAAATTCAACCAACGGGCACGCTGGCGGCTCGTCCGTCACGCAGGTCCTGACCCCCGCACGGCCTGACGGTGCCGGCGCAGGTCAGCGCGTCGAAGTGGACGATCATGCCCAATCCGACCGCGGCGAACGCCACGAACACGGACGCCGCAGTCTCGTGCGTGACCTCGGCCTTCTGCATGGCCGTCGGCAACGGCAACCAGCCCGGGAACGGCGCCGTGCTCGCCGAGGAGTGGAACGGCTCCGCCTGGTCGTCGCTGCCGATGCCCTCGGTGCCGAACGCGACCGCCCCATACCTCAATGGCGTCTCGTGCGTGATCACCAGCTTCTGTGTCGCCGTCGGACTTGCAGACGTGTCGGGCACCAACTCGTCGCTCATCGAGCAGTGGAACGGTTCGGCGTGGAGTTTGGTCCAGGCGGTCGCCGGGTGGGTCGTCGGCGAGCAGCCTGTTGAGCGTATCCTGCACCAGCACGACCTTCTGCATGGCCACCGGCCCCAACGGAAACGATCCCTCCGTAGATGCATGGAACGGCTCGACCTGGACGCCCACCAACCTCAGCCTTCCCAGCCCCTTCACTTCCGTCTACGTGGACGGCGTCTCCTGTACGACTCCCTCGTCCTGCATGATCGTGGGATGGGCTGAGGCGGGCGACGCCTATCCGTATGCCGAACAGTGGAACGGATCCTCGTGGACGGCGGCACCCTTTCCTATTCCCACTCCGTCGACGAACTACTA
>JBEKVF010000275.1:0-4292 GCA_049514295.1 Acidimicrobiales bacterium | reverse complement strand
TACCGGGTGGAGATCGAGGGGTCGCCCTCCATCACCCAGGAGACCGGCTTCCGGTTCACCGTCGGCAGCGGGCGCGACGCCGCGGCCGCCGGCTGCCTGGCCACGGGTCTCCGAGCCCTCAACGACCTCCCGGCCGGGTGGGCCACCGCCCTGGATCTGCCGCTCATCCCGGGGGCGGGGACCATCCGCTAGTCCCGACGGTGTGGCCGTCGTGCCCTGTTTACCGTTCGTGGTGCCGTGAACGTTGAACAGATTGGAGCAGAAGATCGTCCCGGTCGCCAAGGCGGCGGTGTGTCCATCCCCGTACGGGTTCGGCCGCTCCATGGACTCCGACCTCGCGTGGCCGGTCGTCAACCATGTTGTCGGCGAGCTCGATCTCGCTCAGGACCAGGGCCGTGGGCGTCAGGTGCTCGACGAGTGGCATCCCCGCGGAGTTGTCCGAGTCTGGTGAGTGAGGTCCGCCCGTCTGCAGATGGTGGCGTCGCGACGCGACTGATCACCGCGCTGGCCGCTCTCAACGATCAGATGGCACCCGGAACATTTGCCCTGATCGGTGGACTCGCGGGCATGGCCAGGCTCCAGCGGGTGCACCGCGGTACCGACGACATCGACGCCGTGAGCGAGCAACTCGGGGACGAGCCTCCCGATATCGACGCGATCTTCGCCGTCGACGCCAACGCCTATTGCTCGCGCCCCGGTCCGCGCCTCGTCGACGGTGTGGAGGTCCTGGCATCGGCGCTGCACCCCGACCGGTCCCGTGCCGTGGGCTGTTCGATCAGCACAGCCTCCCGGCGTCCGACCGCCGGTCATCAGTCGGTGACTCGGCGTCAGGCATGATGCGAGAGTGCGCGTCCTCCACTCGGCCTGGCTCGTTGGTGCCGGGCGCCTCGTGCTGTGGGCCGAGAACGGGAGCAGGCCTCGCACGGCCGCACCACGCCGCGGCCGGCCACCCCGGCACCGGCGCCCAGTCCCGCACCCATTCGTCCTCGGCCACGAGGGCATCCGCCTCGCCACCGCCGAGATAGGAGGGATCGAGGCGGACGACCTGATCGTCAAGGCGGACGAGGTCGAGCTCCTCCTCCGGCTGCCCGGCGGCGCGGCCGGTCCGGTCGGTTCCCCGCTGCTGGAGGACGAGCCCGCACCCCCGGACCGTCCGGGCTCGTCAGCGTCACCGTCACCGGGGTCGGGCGAGCCCCTTGCGGAGTGGACGGCGCCGGGACTTGCCCTCGAACCGGGCGACGGGGCGCGTCTGGCCCTCGCCCTCTGCGCCGCTGACCCCTGGAGCGCCGTAGTCACAGGGGAGCCGGATGTCGCCCTCGCCACGGACCTCCGCTTTGCTGCGAGGGCCGCCGACCTGGTCCTCGAGCTGATCACCAGGGGCCGCGTCCTGCCCGATCTGGAGCTCACCACCGCCGGTCGGCGGGCTCAATGGCGTCCGCTGGTGGACCGCAACGACCGTGGGCGCATCGAGGCCCTCTGCTGGAATCTTCCGGCGTCGTTCGCGTGTGCCTGCACGGCCGACGAGGGCCACCGGCCCGGCACGGCGTCGGACCCCCCTGCGCCGCCCGACGTCGTGCGCTCCTACATGTGGAGCGTGACCGACGCGCTGACGCGCCGCTTCATGGCCGATCGGCCTCCCGCCAAGCCACTACCCGGTCGTCGGCGCCGTCCGCCGAGGGCCGGTGCCGTCGAGGCCTGGCTGGCCGCCCTGACCTCGCCGGACGGCGCTGCCGGCTCGGCCACCCCCGACGACCTCGACGTACCCGCCGCCGAGGATGAGTCGCTCGCCGAGGCGCTGCGGGCCTGGCATGCCACGGCGGACACGGCCGCCGAGGCGGTGCGCACCTGCTTCCGCATCCAGCCCCCGACTGTCGGCAACGACGAGATCGAGGGCGAGGACGCCGGCAACCGGACCGGCGACGCCACCGATGCCCACCCAGGTCCGCCCCGGATCCGGAAGCGGGGCCGCCGCCCGTCCGAGCCCGCCGGCGCGGACGACTGGCGGATCGAGTTCGCGCTCCAAGCGGTCGACGACCCCAGCCTGATCGTTCCGGCCCCGGCGGTGTGGGCGGACGGTCCCGAGCTCACCGCCTTGGAGCGTCACGTCGCGCACCCCGACGAGCTGCTCCTGCGCGGCCTCGGTCTCGCTGCCCGGCTCGTCCCCTCGCTCGGCTCCGCGCTGGCCACGGCGACGCCCTCGGAGCAAGTGACCGACGCCGCCGGCGTGCTCACGTTCCTCCGCGACGGGGCACCGGTGCTGGAAGAGGCCGGCTTCGGGGTCCTCGCGCCTCCCTGGTGGCGCGCGACCCGGACCCGGCTGGGCCTTCGCCTCAAGGCCAAGACCCGCTCCGCCGGCGGGTCGTCGACCACGGCGATAGGGCTGGACGGCCTCTGCGACGTCCGTTGGGAGGTCGCGCTCGGCGACGACCGACTGGATCTCGCCGAGCTGCGCGCGCTGGCGCGCCTCAAGCAGCCGCTGGTCCGGGTGCGCGGCCAGTGGGTGGAGCTGCGCGAGGGGGACATTGAGGCCGCGATCGCCGCGGTCGGGAAGAAGGGCACCGCGACCCGGATGCCCGCCGGCGAGGTCCTGCGCGCCGCACTGGGCCTCATGCCGACCTTCGACGGCGACGGCGCCCTGCCCGTCACCGAGGTGGAGGCCGACGGCTGGCTCGGGGGCCTCCTGGCCGGGGCGGAGGACCGCCGGCTGCAATCCCTGCCCACCCCGGACGGGTTCGCCGGGGAGCTCCGTCCCTACCAGGAGCGCGGCCTCGGGTGGCTGGCGTTCCTCGGCGACCTCGGTCTCGGGGCCTGCCTGGCCGACGACATGGGGCTCGGGAAGACGGCACAGCTCCTCGCCCTGCTGGTCGACGAGCGGGCCCGAATCCCTCACTTCACCGGCCCGACCCTCGTCGTCTGCCCGATGTCGCTCGTCGGCAACTGGCAGCGCGAGGCGGCTCGCTTCGCGCCGGATCTGTCGGTGTACGTCCACCACGGGCCCGACCGGCTCGACGGCAAGGTGTTCACCCGGCAGGCTAAGAAGGCGGAACTGGTGCTGACGACCTACGGTCTGGTCGCACGCGACCAGCAACTCCTCGCTACCGTTCCTTGGCGGCGCCTGGTCCTCGATGAGGCGCAGCAGATCAAGAACAGCGCGGCCCGCACCACCCAGAGCGTGCGGGCCATCCCGGCGGAGCGGCGGATCGCCATGACCGGGACGCCGGTGGAGAACCGCCTGGCCGAGCTGTGGTCGATCATGCAGTTCCTCAACCCGGGCCTGCTGGGCTCGGAGAACTCCTTCCGCGAGCGCTTCGCCATCCCGATCGAGCGGCTGGGCGACGACGAGGCTGCCGCGCATCTCCGCCGCATCACCGCACCGTTCGTGCTGCGCCGGCTGAAGACCGACCGGACGATCATCGCCGACCTGCCGGACAAGATCGAGATGAAGGAGTTCTGCACGCTGACCCGCGAGCAGGCCACGCTCTACCAGGCTGTCGTCGACGACATGCTGGACCGCATCGACAACTCCGAAGGGATGGAGCGGCGCGGCCTGGTGCTCGCCACCATGATGAAGCTCAAGCAGGTGTGCAACCATCCGGCACATTTCCTGGCCGACGGCTCCGCCCTGCCCGGCCGCTCAGGCAAGCTGACCCGCCTGGTCGAGGTGCTCGAAGAGGCGGTCCAGGAGGGCGACCGGGCCCTCGTGTTCACCCAGTTCACCGAGATGGGCGACATGCTCGAGCGCTACCTCCGCCGCCACCTGGCCTGCGAGGTGCTCTGGCTCCACGGGGGGGTCCCCAAGAAGAAGCGCGACGCCATGGTGGAGCGCTTCCAGGGTGCCGAGGGCCCGCCCGTGTTCCTGCTGTCTCTGAAGGCCGGGGGCACCGGGCTCAACCTGACCGCGGCGACGCACGTGGTGCACTTCGACCGCTGGTGGAACCCGGCCGTGGAGAACCAGGCCACGGACCGAGCCTTCCGTATCGGGCAGCAACGCAACGTGCAGGTGCGCAAATTCATCTGCGGGGGCACGCTCGAGGAGCGGATCGACGCCATGATCGAGGCCAAGCGCGCGCTGGCGGAGCGGATCGTCGGTTCGGGCGAAGGCTGGATCACCGAGATGTCGACCGAGCAGCTGCGCGAGGTCATCGCCCTGTCGGCCGACGCGGTGGGGGAGGACTGATGCCTTCACGGCGACAACCCGAACGGCGGCCCGCGCGCCGACGGCCCCGCCCGGCCGCACCGCGCGGCGACGGCTGGTGGCCGCCGCCCTCCACCCCTATCCCGGTGGAGGGCGG
>JBEKVF010000274.1:0-4298 GCA_049514295.1 Acidimicrobiales bacterium | reverse complement strand
GACAGCTCGGCGAGAGCGGGGAACCGGACGGTGCGCCCGTCCGGGCCGACGGCGGCGCAGTTCACCCCGGTGCCACAGACGACGCCGACACCCCAGGGGGACGTCGTGCCCGCACGCGAGACCGCGAAGGTGTCGTTGCGCAGGATCACTCGATCCGTCCAGCCCTTGTCGCCGATCGCCGGAGCGAGCTTCTCCTCGTCGACTGGCAGGTCGTCGCCGGCCAGGCAGTACACGCCGGTCGGGCAGACCGGAGAGATGCGGCCCGACAGGCGCGCGTTCTCGGTGACAGCGGTGACGGCCTCGCCCAGCGCCTCGAGCATGCCATCGAGGCCGACGAGTTGATGGTTGCTCGGACCGACCCGGGCCCGGCCCAGGACGGTGCCTGTGCTCGAGACGAGGACCGCGTCGGTCTTGGTGCTGCCCCCGTCGAACGCGAGCACGACCGGCTCGGGAGGGGAGAGGTCGGGCACGCACGGATGTTACGTTGCGCTGCGTGGGGACAAAGGTGGCCGTCGTCGGCGGGGGGAGCACGTACACCCCTGAACTGGTCGACGGGTTGTGCGATCTCGAGGACCGCATCGTGGTCGACGACCTCGTCCTGCTCGACCCCAGCGACGTGCGCCGCGATGTCGTCGGCGGGCTCTCCGAGCGCATCCTGCGAGCGCGGGGATGGGGCGGGACGTTCTGGACCACCGCCGACCCGCACGCCGCTCTCGAGGGAGCGGACTTCGTCGTTGTCCAGCTGCGGATCGGGGGCCAGGCGGCTCGGCACGTCGACGAGACGCTTCCGGTCGGGTACGGGTGCCTTGGCCAGGAGACCGTCGGTGCGGGAGGCCTGGCCAAGGCGCTGCGCACGGTGCCGATCGTGCTCGAGCTGGCCGAGGAGATGGCGGCCCGGGCCAATCCGGGCGCGTGGCTGGTCGACTTCACCAATCCGGTGGGGATCGTGACGCAGGCGCTGCTCGACGAGGGCCACCGCGCCGTGGGGCTGTGCAACGTCGCCATCTGGGCCCAGAGGCGGATCGGCCACTATCTCGGCGTCGACCCCGACGACGTGGAGGTCGAGCACGTCGGGCTCAACCACCTGACGTGGATCCGCTCTGCCCGCACGCGGCAAGCCGGAGCGGTCGGTGGCGGGTCGTCAGCGGAGGACCGCCTCGACGAGCTCTTCGATCGCTTCGGCCCCGAGGTCGAGCTCGAGAGCGGGGTGCCGATCGACGTGCTCCGCCTGCAGCACGCGCTGCCGTCGTACTACGTCCACTACTACTACGGGCACGACGCCGAGGTGGCGCAGCAGTCGACGGCGGGGTACCGGTCGCGTGCCGACGTGGTCGCGGAGCTCGAGACCGAGCTGCTCGAGGAGTACCGGGACCCCGCCCTGGCGTCGAAGCCGGCTGCACTGTCGTACAGGGGTGGTGCCTATTACTCACTGGCGGCGGTGCGCCTGATGGCCTCGCTGCATGCGGCCACCGGCGACGTCCAGGTCGTCGACATGCGAAACGACGGAGCGGTGCCGGGACTGCCCGACGATGCCGTCGTCGAGACGACCGCCGTGGTCGACGCGAGCGGTGCCCATCCACTGCCCCAGCGGGCGTTGCCACCCGACATGCTCGGGCTCGTCCAACATGCGAAGGCCTACGAGCGGTTGGCGGTCCGGGCAGCGTGCTCGGGGAGCCGCGACGACGTGGTGCGAGCACTGCTGGCCAACCCGATCGTCGGGCAGTACCCGCTGGCGGCCGAGCTGGCGGACGAGCTCATTGCGGCGAACCGGAGCCTGCTGCCCCGCTTCTTCCCGTCGTGAATCGTGGCAAGCACCACCGGGGTGGCGGCTAGAGTGATCTCGCTCTTGAGCGGTGTGCCGGGAAGACTGGTCGGCGACGAGTGACACCTTTGCCATGACCGACGCCACCCTCATGAACCGATCCTTGTGTGCCGAGGTGCGGCTTCGCGTTCTTGGACCGAACACGCCGTCATGAGCGACATCGACGAGGTGGTCGCGCCGCAGCCGGCGCGCGTCGGCAAGGACCGGCGCCAGCTGCCGAGTTGGCGCTGGGAGGAGCTCCGGACGACGCTGTGGGTCGTCCCGAGCATCCTCATCGTGGTGGCGGCACTGCTGTTCTTGGTGACGTTCGAGATCGACGTCGCGGCGTACCACGATCCCCACTTGCTGCCGACCTGGATCCGCACCGGGAGTGCGGACGCGGAGCGCCAGGTCCTCATCGCCATCGCCGCCGCCATCATCACGGTCGTCGGCGTGGTGTTCTCCATCACGATCCTGGCCCTGACGCTGGCGTCGCAGCAGTTCGGGCCCCGCATGATGCGGAACTTCGTGCGCGACATCGGCAACCAGGTGACGCTAGGCGTGTTCGTCGGCACCTTCGTCTTCTCCGTGCTCGCGCTCGGCTCCATCAGCAGTGTCAGCAGGGGATTCGTCCCGTACCTGTCCACCTCGGTGGCCGAGGCCCTCATGCTGGTCGACCTCGGCGTCCTCATCTACTTCATCCATCACATCGCCAAGTCCATTCAGCTGCCCGAGGTGATCGCGGGGATCGCCCGCGACCTGATCCAGTCGATCGATGCCGAGTTCCCCGACAAGGTTGGCGCCGTCGTCGAGCCGACCTCGCGGCTGCACGCCGGGAAGTCGGTCCCCGAGCTGCTCAAGCTGATCGACGCGCGCGGGGCAGCAGTGCCCTCGCAGGTCAGTGGCTACATCCAGTACGTCGGCTACTCGCAGCTGATCGCCATCGCGACGCGTACCGACTCGGTGATCCGGCTTGAGCACCGGCCGGGCCACTACCTCGCCACTGGCCATACTCTGGCCATCGTCTGGCCGCGCGGAGCAGCACCCGAGGTCGCCCTCGCCCTGTCCAAGGCTCATGTCACCGGGCCACACCGGACGCTCGTGCAAGACCCCGTCTTCGCCATCGACCAGCTCGTCGAGATCGCCATCCGGGCGCTCTCGGCCGCCGTCAACGACACCTTCACGGCCCTCACCTGCATCGACTGGCTGTCGGCCGGCCTCGGCCGGGTGTCCGGCCGGGTACTCGACGAGGGCGTGTACCGGGATGCGGCGGGGAGCGTGCGCCTCATCGAGTTCGATCCGTCGTATGCCCGCATGGTCAACCGCGCCTTCGACAAGATCCGTCAAGCGGCCCGAGGCATGCCGGCGGTCCTCATCCGGCTCATCGACTCCCTGGGGTCGATCATGCTCGACACCACGTCGGCCGATCAGCGGGTCGTGCTGTGGCGCCAGGCGGACATGGTTCTGCGGCTGGCGGAGGACACGGTCACCGAGCCGAACGACCTGGAGGAGATCCGGTTCCGCTACCGGCGCCTACCCGGTGAGGACGTCTTCGAGGAGAAGCCCCACACCTGGTCGAAGATCGACCTGCCCTGACGGGCCCGGCGGCTTGGTCAGCCTCCGTGCCCGCGCTGAGCCGTCGACCAGCGCTCCGCCCATTGCTGCAGCGGCGTGATTGCGTCGCCAAGCTGGCGGCCGAGAGCGGTGAGGGCGTACCTCCCGTCGTCTCCCTGGACGACGATGCCCGCAGTGCGCAGGTCGGCGAGCCGTCCGTAGAGCACGCTCGAGGACATGTCGTCGCAGCGTGCCCGCAGGGTCCGGGCGCCCAGGTCGCCGTCGCGTAGCTCCCAGAGGATGCGCAGTGTCCAACGGCGGCCGAGGAGGTCGAGCGCCGCCATGAGCGGCCGCCCGGAGGACGACCCTCGGACGGGGCGCCCGGGAACGGGGCGGGATGGTGTCATGGAGCCTGGTGTCCCCGGGAACGGGCTGGGTCGGGGGAGTGGTTCTGAATCCGAAACATCGGGCTAGGGTACAGGACGGGTTGTTTCTGATTCAGAAACGTTGACGTGGAGGTGACGGAATGGACCTGGCCCCGCGCATCGCACCGCTCGAGCCGCCGTTCGTGCCGGCGACTGGGGAGCAGCTGCGGTCCATGATGCCGGCGGGAGTGCCGCCGATCGCGCTCTTCCGGACGTTCGTCCGGAACCCTGCGATGGCCGCGGCGATGCAGCCCTGGGGACGGCACCAGCTCAGCCGTTCATTGTCGGTGGGCTTGCGGGACCGGGAGATCGTGATCGATCGCACGTGCGCCCGGTGCGGCTGCGAGTACGAGTGGGGCGTGCACGTCGCCTTCTTCGCGGCGCGTGCCGGCTTCGACGCCGCGCAGATCTCCTCACTGACGCACGGCGGGCCGGGCGACCCGTGTTGGGAGGAGCGAGATCGGCTGCTGATCCGGCTCGTGGACGAGCTCCATGACTCGGCCGACGTGAGCGATCCG
>JBEKVF010000273.1:0-4299 GCA_049514295.1 Acidimicrobiales bacterium | reverse complement strand
GCGGTGCCGAGAAGATCATCTATGCCGGGTACTTCCCCATGGGACTCTCCCTGGAGCGCATCATGACCGAAATGACCCATGTCGGATTCAAGGACGAAGTGTGGCCCAAATTCCTCCGCACCAATGCTCTCAGGGTTCTCGGTCTGGAGTAGGTCCTCTGCCACCGAGATGAGTACGCGACGACCGCAACCGACCAGAGGAGCGAAATGACCACCACCACCAGCGACACAGCCGCCGGTTCGAGTGCCACCATCGATTATGCGACGTTCGACGCCGACAACCACTACTACGAGGCCCCTGACGCCTATACACGCCACATAGAGAAATCAATGGTCAAGCGCGCCATGCAGTGGGCCGAGATCAATGGCAGGCAACGTCTCCTCGTCGGCGGCAAGGTGAACAAGTTCATCCCCAATCCCTTGTTCGACCCCGTGGCAAAGCCCGGCAGCCTCGACGAGTACTTCCGAGGGAAGAACCCGGAAGCGAAGGACATTCGGTCTCTCTTCGGGGACCTCGAGCCCATTCGTGCCGAATACCGTGATCGCGACGCTCGCCTGTCCGTCATGGACCGCCAGGGCCTTTCGGGTTGTTTCCTGTTCCCAACGCTTGGCGTCGGGATGGAGGAGGCGCTTGCTGATGATCCGGCCGCACTGGTGGCGGCCTTCGAAGCGTTCAACCGGTGGCTCGAGGACGACTGGGGTTATGCCTACAAGGAGCGGATCTTCGCGGCGCCGATGATCACCCTGATCGACGTTGATGCCGCGGTGGCCGAGCTCGGTCGTGTCCTCGATGCCGATGCGCGGATCGTGTGCATCAAGGGCGGGCCGGCGCACATGCCAGGTGGTTTCATCTCTCCAGCCGACACCCGCTTCGACCCCTTCTGGGGCCTGGTCAACGAGTCGGGAGTGACCGTCGGGATCCACTCAGGTGACGCCGGCTACGGAAGGTACCTGAATGACTGGGAGCCCGTTGGTGACTTCGAGGCCTTTCGCTATTCCCCCCTCCGCACGGTCCTCAGTTCGGACCGTCCGCCCTTTGAGACGATGGCAGCGTTGCTGTGCCAGGGTCTCTTCGACCGCTTCCCGAGGGTGCGGGTCGCAAGCATCGAGTCCGGCGCAAGTTGGGTGCCGGTGCTCATCAAGAAACTGAAGAGGGCGTACAGTCAGATGCCGGGCTCATTCCAGTCTGACCCGGTCGAGAAGCTACGCCAGCACGTGTGGGTCGCGCCGTTCTACGAGGACAATCTGGCTCAGCTGAAGGAATTCATCGGCACGGAGCACATCCTGTTCGGCTCTGATTGGCCACACGCCGAAGGCCTGGCCGAGCCACGCGACTTCGCGTTGGACCTCCGACGACATGGTTTCAGCGAGGACGAGATCCACACCGTGATGGCCGAGAACGGCTGGCCGCTGACCCGACCGACCACCTGAGGTCGCCCGATCGGGTGCGTCGTTGCCTGTCGGATCGGCAGGCGCGGCGTCGTGCTCTGTAGCCGTCTTGTATATGATATGCGGGACATGGAGACGGGGTCACTCTCGTCCCCGCCCAATCCGATCGTATTCCCGACCGCTGCGAGGCCACGGACGCATGAGCGAAATGCTTGAAGGAAAGGTTGCCGTCGTCACGGGGGCGGGCCACGGCATCGGTCGCGGTCATGCACTGGAGTTGGCGCGGCACGGCGCACGGGTCGTGGTCAACGATTTGGGGAGTTCGGTGACGGGTGAGGGTTCCAGCAAGGACGCGGACCTGACCGTCGAACTGATCGCTGCACGCGGGGGAACCGCCATTCCGGACTACGGCGATGTTGCCGACGAAGCCGATGCTGAGGCAATGGTCGAGCGGGCCATCGGCGAATGGGGGCGCCTCGACATCCTTGTCAACAACGCCGGAATCGTTCGCGACGGAGCCATTTGGAATCTCACCACAGAGGCCTGGGACGCCGTCATGGGAGTCCACGTCAGAGGGCCGTGGCTGACCAGCCGTGCCGCAGCTCGTCATTGGCGTTCACTCGACAAAGCGGGCCTGGACAGCCGGGGCCGGATCATCAATACGACGTCGGGAGCCGGGCTCGTTGGAAACTTCGGCCAGACGAACTACGCGACTGCCAAGGCAGCCGTCGTGGGACTCACGCTGACCCTGGCTCTGGAGTTGCACCGTCTGGGAGTCACGGTGAACGCCATCGGACCTGCCGGAGCCACCCGCATCACGGGCACCATGCCCAATGCCCCCGCCGTCGTGGAGCCGGACGAAATACCCGAGGACTCCTTCCATCCGTTGGATCCCGCCGGCAGCTCTCCGGTGGTCGCCTGGTTGGCCTCAGACGAGGCGCAGTACGTCACCGGCCAGGTCATCCGGCTGATCGGGGACCATATCCACCTGATGCGCGGCTGGCAGGAGGGCGCATCGGCTTCGAACGCGGGAAAGCGTTGGGACGCTACCAAGGTGGGTGACGTCATCGCGAGCCAGATCTTCGGCACGCAGGGCCGCGGACTGCAGACCTGGTCGAGGTAGACACGCTGATGGAGGATCTCGGTTTTGCCGATCGCGGCACTGCCTGGATGGAGGAGCTCGCCGGGATGTTCGATCTGGCCGGTGAGCCTCCGGTCAACCCCGACGGAGTGGTAGAGGCCACGAATGCTGACTCCCGACAGCGCCGCGACGTTGCGCATCGTTGCTTCTTCCAGGCCAACCTCCAGTACCGCGTCCGCGATGGCGGCCGCGTCGATACGTGGAGGTCGGCCGATGCGCCGCTCCGCGTCGTCGATGTCTCGAGGTCGCCCGGCATGGCCACGCCCTAGGGCAGGATGCCGTAGCTCGGTGCTGGCAGGAAAGGACCGCTCGAGCGGGCGTCGCTCAATGCCAGTCCATCGATGATCACGTTCCGCAGCTGTCGGGGATCGATGACGTCGTCGTAGCCCATCGTGTTGGCCGCCCGGAAGGACCCGGCCGCCTGCTCAGCAATGGCCCGCTCTCGTGCTTCGTCGTCGAGCTTGGACGACTCCGCCACGCTCTCGGCGGGCGATGCGCCGAGCGTGACGGCCGGGAAGGCAAGAGTCAACGTCTGTCCGTCGAAGGGGTTCATCGCCATGATCGTCGATCCGAAGCCGAAAGCCTTGCGAAGTGTGACGTGGAACTTGGGCGCGCTGATGCGATGCTGGGCGACGAACATCCTGGCCACGTGCCGCAAGGCACCGGAACGTTCTGCGACGGAGCCGCCCATGACGCCCGGGTTGTCCGCCAGGAACACGACGGGGAGGTGGAACGCGTCAGCGACGCCGAGGAAGTGGGTGGCTTTGTCGGCAGCGTCGGCATCGATAGTGCCGGCGAGGACAGAAGGATCATTGGCCACGATCGCCAGACTGTGCCCGCCGATTCGCGCCAGCGCGGTCACGACTGCAGAACCAAACGCGGGCTGCACCTCGAGCAGGGTTCCTCGGTCGACGACCATGTCGAGAACCACACGCATTTTATAAGGGCGGCGCGGGTTGGGTGGGATGACGTCGAGAATCTCGCCCAGGTCGCGACGAGCTATGTCGCCAGTCTCCATAACCGGTGGTGCCGTCCAGGCATTGGACGGGAAGTACGAAAGATACGACCGGGCGAGGTCGATTGCTTCCGGATCGTCGGCCGCGAGGTTGTGCACCACGCCCGACTGTTCGACATGGACGTTCGGGCCACCCAACTCCTCCTTCGTCACATCCTCGCCCAGAGCAGCCTTGACCAACGGAGGTCCGGCGGTGAACAACGACGCCGACGGTGTCATCACAACAAAGTCGGACAAAGGCGCCGTCAGGGCTCCGTGTCCGGCCGATGCTCCGAGAACCAGGCAGATCATCGGCACATGCCCAGACAGATCCGCCAGCGCCTGGAGATCGTTGGGTCGACGGCCGGCCGGTGCGTTGGTGACGCGATGCCCGGCTCCCTCGAGCATGAAGACGATCGGTACCCTCTCCTGAGCGGCGAGCTGCACCAGGCGATACCGCTTGTCCGACGCTCCCGTCCCTATGGAGCCACCCAACACAGTGAAGTCCTCTGCTGCGGCAATGGCCGGGCGCCCATCGATCACTCCGATCCCGCCGACGAGCGCGTCAGCCGGGGCATGCGGCGCACCGGCTTCGGGTTCGTTTCCGACCAGCGCGCCGAGCTCGACGAACGTCCCCGGATCGAAGAGCCGCTCCATGCGCTCCCGAGCGTCGAGCTTGCCTGCTGCTCGATGTCGGGCCACCCGCTCCTCGCCGCCCATGGCGGTCGCCTCAGCACGCTTTTTGGCCAGCTGGTCGAGCAGCGGGGCCCACTCGT
>JBEKVF010000272.1:0-4302 GCA_049514295.1 Acidimicrobiales bacterium | reverse complement strand
CGAAATGGACGCCACCGTGACGCGGACCGTCGGTGGCGCCGAGGCACCGACCGACATCGCGGTGCTGGCGGCCACAGCCGGCGCTGGCCGGGACGACCACAAAGTGGGCATCGCCATCGACGCCGAGTTGGGCGATCGCGACCAGCTCTTCGGCGCCACGATCCGCTTCACTTCGGGTAAGGCGTCTGGGCGGTCCGTCATCGTTTCCATGGTGAGCGGCGAGCTGCTGAGCACGAGCGGTGAACACGCGCCCGAGCTCTTCGACGGGGTGGAGGTCGGCGATGCAGTGCACGTGGACAACCGCGACTTCGTCGCCTGGTGCCACCTGTGGCGCCACACGCTGTCCCTCGACCTGATGGCGCCTCGTGGTGACGATGGAAGGCGCCGGTTCCTCGAAGGGTTCGACGGCATGCGCGCGTACACGCTCGACGACGAGCCGCTGTTCCCCCAGCGGGCCACCCCTCTAGTGCCTCAAGAAGGAGGCGGGACCGGCCACTCGGGACGCTTCGAAGGCAAGATGATCCATGTCAACGCCACTCACGACGCTCAGGTGTGGCCCAACGGTGTCGTGGCCTACCGGGAGAAGGTGCGCACCCATGCAGGTGACGCGATCCGGGACCGCTACCGGCTGTGGTGGGTGGAGCACGCGCCACACGGCGCGCCTCAGATCCTCGGCCCTGCGCTGACGCCAGAGAAGGACCCCGGCGTGTGGCAGAGCCGGCTGGTCGACTACGACGGCGTCACGGCACAGGCCCTACGGGACCTCGTGGACTGGGTCGAGGACGGCACGGAGCCCCCGCCCGACACGGCATTCACCATGACGAACGACGGAGGCATCACTCTGGAGTCCGACCCCGGCCGCCGGGGAGGCGTGCAGCCGGTGGTGTTGGCGACCGCCAACGGCGGCAGACGAGCCGACGTAAAGGTCGGTGAGCCGGTGCGCCTGGTCGGCACGGCCGAGCGGGTTGGGGGCGGCACCGTCGTCGCAGCGGAGTGGGACGTGCTCGGGAGCGGCACGTGGGAGCCGGCCAATGTCGACGGCGCCAGCGCGCGAGTCAGCGTGGAGACAGTCAACGCCTACGACCGACCCGGCACCTACTTCGCATCATTCCGGGTGGGCTCACACCGCAACGGCAAGGCCGGAAACAAGCCCTACGCTCGCAACCTGGCCCGGGTTCGCATCGTCGTGACCGACTGATACTCCATGATCAATCACCTGAACCGGGGGTAAGCGCTGATGGAGCACGATCCGACCACCGACGCAGCGTCGGGCCCTCTTGCGGGCCTGCGCGTGCTGGACCTTTCGAACAGCCCCGCGGGGGCGCAGGCCAGCCAGACGCTGGCGGACTTTGGGGCCGAGGTGGTGCAGGTGGAGCCGCCCGGCGGGAGCGCGCTGCGGGACCTGCCGTCGTACCCGTTGATCTGCCGGGGCAAGAAGTCGATGGTGCTCGACCTGCACGATGCGGGCGACGCCGCGCTGACGCGGGAGATGGCGCTCGGGGCCGACGTGCTGATCGAGACGTTTCGGCCCGGCGTGATGGAGCGGCTCGGGCTCGGGTATCACCATCTGGCCGCCGCCAACCCGCGCCTCGTGTACGGGTCTGTGACCGGCTTCGGGCGGAAGGGCCCCTACACCAACGTGAAGGCGTACGAGGCCCTTGTCATGGCGCGGGTCGGTGCGCTCTGGGCCTCTCAGGGCATGGTGGCGCGCGACGGGCCGGCACACGTGTCGGTGCCCTACTGCAGCTACGGGGCCAGCCAGCAACTCCTGACCGGCATCTGCGCGGCGCTGCACGAGCGTCAGCGCAGTGGCGAGGGCCAGCACGTCGACGCCACGCTCGTGAACGGGCTCGCATCCCTCGGAACGTGGAACTGGTACCTCAACGTCATCACGTCGAAATTCCCTGACGCGTTCACCCCGTCGTCGCCCTTCGGCAAGCACGGCCTTCCGCTCTCACCCATGGTCTTCATGCTGCTCATCGCGCTGAGCAAGGACGGGCGCTGGTTGCAGTTCTCCCAGGTCCAACTCCACCTGTACATGGAGATGCTCAAGGTGATGGGCCTGGACTGGATGCTCCAGGACGAGGAGTGGAAGGACGCGGTGTGGGCGGCCGACTCCCCTAAGACGGGCGAGTTCTGGGACAAGCTCTACGAGGCGGTCCAGTCCAAGACCCTGGTCGAGTGGAACGAGGTCTTCGAGAACGACCACAACGTGTGGGCCGAGACGATGCGTCGGGGGAGCGAACTGCTCGACCACCCGCAGATGCAGCATCTCGGAGCGGTCGTGGAGATCGACGACGCCGAACGCGGCCTCGTGCGCCAGCCGGGGCCGATCGTCAAGATGTCGAATACACCTGCCGTGCTCGGCGGGGGCGCGCCGGTGCTCGACGCCGACGGGGCCGCCTTGCGGTCGACGCCTTGGAAGGCGCTCGGCGGGGCGGACGTGGTGGCCGGCGCAGGGTCGGCGCCGGGGGAGCGTGCGCTTGGCGACGTCACCATGCTGGAGCTCGGGACCTTCTTCGCCGCGCCGTTCGGCGGCACGGTGCTCCGCGAGGTGGGGGCCCGGGTGATCAAGGTGGAGCCCATGGAAGGCGAGCCCATGCGTGCCCTGCTGCCCTTCCCCGAGGTGGGCGCCGCGAAGTGCATGCAGGGGAAGGAGTCCATCTGCGTCGACCTGTCGACCCCTGAGGGCCGGGAGATCGTCCATGCCCTGGTCAGGAACTCCGACATCGTGTTGCAGTCGTTCCGAGCCGGTGTGGCGAAGCGCCAGGGTGTCGACGCCGACACGCTGCGAGGGATCAACCCCGACCTCGTGTACCTCAACTCGCCGGGCTACGGGATCGACGGTCCTTGCGGAGACAGGCCCGCGTACGCGCCGACGATCGGGGCCGGCAGCGGCCTCGTCATGCGCAACATCGGCACGTCCATTGAGGAGCGAGCGGGTCTGTCGTTGAAGGAGATCCGGGCCGACGCCATGCGCCTGTCGGGAGCGGGGACGACCGAGTACGCGCAGGCGGACGGGATCTCGGCGCTGACGGCGGCCAGCGCCATGACGCTGGGCCTGCTCGTGCGTGACCGGGTCGACACGTCGCAGGAGATGCTCACGACGATGCTGACGTCGACGGCACACGCGCTGGCCGACGACATGGTGGAGTACAGGGCCCGACCGCCCACCCAGGGGGCCGATCCGGAGCTGTTGGGCTATTCGGCCCTTTACCGCCTCTACAAGGCCGCCGACGAATGGGTGTACCTCGCTGCGCCGCACCCGGGCGAATGGAGCGCGTTGTGTGCGGCGTTGGCGGAGGAGGTGGACCTGGCCGGCGACGCACGCTTCGCCGATGAGGAGTCCCGTGCAGCCAACGACGCTGTGTTGGCCGAGGTGCTGGCGGGGGTGTTCGCCGGCCGGCCGGCCCAGCACTGGGAGGACAAGCTGCTGGCAGCCGACGTCGGGTGCGTGGTGGCGCACCGAGAGCCTCCCGAGACGGTGCTGCAGTCGGCCGAATTCGCCGGTGCGGCCGACATGCTGGTCGAGGTGGAGCACCCGACGTTCGGCGAGCACGTCCGACTCAAGCCCTACATTGGGTTCTCCCGCAGCGAGTCCGTGGCCGAGCCCGGGTCGTTGGCGGGCCAGCACACCAACGCGATCCTGAGTGAGCTCGGCTACTCGGCCGAGGCAATCGCAGATCTGAGAGAGAGGAAGGTCGTGGCCTGATGGGCGACACGGAGACGAGGTCCGAGCCGGTGCTGGTGACCGAGCGGCGGGGGGCGGTGCTGGTGCTCCGGCTCAACCGCCCCGAGGCCCGCAACTCGCTCAACCCTGAATTGCTGACCGCGATCGGCCTCGGCATGGTGGAGGCGGAGAACGACTCCGAGGTGCGTGCCGTGGTGCTCACGGGGACGGGTGAGAAGGCGTTCTGTGCCGGCATGGACCTGCGCACCTTCGCCGAGGGCGGGGCCGTCGGGGGTGATCCCGAGGGCATGAAGGGCTTCGTGCGCTTTACGCAGGGCGAAATCAGCGTGCCGATCGTCGGTGCGGCAAACGCCACCGCGGTGGCGGGTGGGTTCGAGCTGTTGCTCGGCTGCGACGTGGTTGTCGCATCGGAGGCCGCAAAGTTCGGTCTGCCCGAGGTCAAGCGCGGCCTCTTCGCGGCGGGCGGCGGCGTGTTCCTGAGCACGCGCATCCCGCTGGCCGTGGCGCTGGAGCTCACACTGACGGGTGACCTCGTCGACGCCGGGCGCGCGCTGTCGCTGGGCCTGATCAACCAGGTCGTACCGCCGGGAGAGGTGCTCGATGCCGCGGTG
>JBEKVF010000271.1:0-4316 GCA_049514295.1 Acidimicrobiales bacterium | reverse complement strand
TCCTGGTGGGTGTCCCCGCAGGAACGAAGGATAGCAGAAGCCCAGCAGTATTTAACTTGACAGCTAACTAACTAGTCGGTTAACTACATCCCATGACGATCACCGAGGAGCGGCTCGATGCGGCCTTCGCCGCGCTGGCGGACCCCACCCGGCGCGCCATCGTGAGCCGACTGGCCCGGGGCGACGCGACGGTGGGCGAGCTGGCCGCGCCCTTCGACATGTCGCTGCCCGGGATCTCCAAGCACCTCAAGGTGCTCGAGCGCAGCGGCCTGATCTCGCGACGGCGCGACGCCCAGTTCCGCCCGTGCCACCTCGAGGTCGAGGCGCTGGACGGCGCGCTGGACTGGATCGGCACGAACCGGCGTCTGTGGGACGAGCGCTTCGACAAGCTCGATGCGCTGCTGGCCGGCATGCGGCGCTCGCCCTCACCGGCCGGGCCGCAGAAGGGGAAGGAGCAGGCACATGAGTGAGCACGACGCGTCGGACGCGCCGAACGAGCTCCGGTTCAGCCGGGTCTTCGACGCACCGCGGGAGCTCGTCTTCCACTGCATGATCGACCCCGACCACCTCACGCACTTCTGGGGGCCAGCGGGCGTCAGCGCCCCGCGCGACCGCATCACGGTCGACGCCCGGCCGGGCGGGGTGTTCGAGACGGTGATGGTCAACGACGCCGACGGGAGCGAGTACCCGACCCGGGCGGTCTACGACGAGGTGCGCGAGCCCGAGCTGCTGGCCTGGACCGAGTCGAGCTCGGGCATGCAGGTGACGACGCAGTTCGTGGCACTCGGCCCCGACCGCACCGAGGTGCGGATCCACCAGAGGTTCGTGCCCGAGGCGCTCCTGGCCCCCGAGGCCCGGGCCGGCTTCCTGACGGCGCTCGACCGCTTCGACGCGTATCTCGGAGGAGTGCGATGACGTCCGATGCCCCGATCCATGCCGATGCCGACCTCGCCGGTGCGATCGCCTGGGAGTACCGCGCCCTGGCCGCCCTCCTCGAGGCGTCGGGTCCCGCGGTGTGGGACACGCCGTCGCTGTGCGAGGGCTGGCGCACCCGCGAGGTCGTGGCGCACATGACGATGCCGGCGCGCTACTCGGGCCCTGCCGTCATGGCGGAGCTGGAGGCCGCCGGCGGCGACTTCACGCGCCTGTCCGACACGGTGGCGGCGCGCGACGGCGCGCTTCCCGTCGACTCCCTCCTGGCCGACCTCCGCTCCGAGGTGCTGCACGCCTGGGAGCCGCCGGGAGGAGGAGCGGATGGCGCCTTCACGCACTGCGTGATCCACCTCCTCGACATCGTCGAGGCCGTGCCGCTGGAGCGGCGCGTGCCCGACGAACGCGTCACCCGGCTCCTCGGGATCATCGCCGGCCCGGGCACGCCGAACTTCTTCGGCGTCGACCTCGACGGCGTGGAGCTGCGGGCCGACGACCTGGAATGGTCCTACGGCTCCGGCGCGCCGGTGGCGGGGAGGGCGCAGGCGCTGGCCCTCGTCGTGTGCGGCCGCCTGCTGCCGCCGGGCCGGCTCGACGGCGAGGGGGCCGCTCGCTTCACCCGACGCTGAAGGGCTGCGCCAGCTGCTGCGCCAGCAGGCGCACCGGCTGGGGCCGCCCGTCCGCCTGCTCGACGGGGACGGGCCGGCCGGCCAGACCGGTCGGGCAGGGCTCGCTCCCCCGCACCGGGAAGCGTGCGCTGCCGGCGAGCAGGTCCCACACGGTGAGCACGACGCCGAGGTTCGCGTCCTGGAGCCCCTCGACGGAGTGATGCAGCCGGTGGTACGCGGGGCTCACGAGGACGCGGCCGAGCGGCCCGTAGGACCAGCGCACGTTGGTATGCGGGAGCGTGCCCAGGCATACGTAGCCGGTGATGAGGACCGGAGCCAGCGGGCGGGCGCCGGTCAGCGCGAGCACCGGGACGGTCGCCAGGAGGAACCCGTTGGTGTGCATGAGCGGGTGGGCACGGAACGAGGTGAGGACACTCAGCTCCTCCTGGGAGTGGTGCAGCGCGTGGATGCGCCACAACGCGCTGATGCGGTGGTCACCCCAGTGGGCGAGCCAGTTGCACAGGTCCATGGCGACGAGTGTGGCGACGACAACGGTCCAGCGGGGCCAGCCCGCCGTCCACGGGGCCGCCAACCAGCGGGCATGGCCGCCCAGGACGACCGCGCTGCCGACGCTGAGCAGGGTCATGAACGGCGCGATGGCCAGGACGTAGAGCAGGAAGTAGGACGCATCCTGGATGTGGCCGCGGGACAGCAACGGCCGGCGCTCCGCCGGCCAGACGCGCTCGCACACCATCGCGGCCAACACCAGAGCGACGAAGCCTGGGGCGACGAGCTGGCCCCGGCCCGCGGCCAGGGTGGTGCCCAGGCCGTGGTTGCCCGCCAGGGTCTCAACGGCCTGAAGGAGGACCAGCCCGGTGGCGGCGGCGATGCCGAGGGTGCCCGCGGAGACGGCGTGGCGGCGGCTCGTGGTCGCCGCGACACTCCCGCTCGTCACCTCGGCAGTGATCGTCGTCACGCGTCGTCCATCGGGCTCGCTCCGGCTCCGGCTCTGGTGACACAGCATCCCGCGGTGGGGCTGCCCCGTCGACGGTGATACGGGCGCAGCGCGGCGCGGGATTCCCCGGCGTGCCGTGAGCGGCGCGCCGTGAACCGCGCTGCGTTCAGCGGCGGGCGGCGGCCGGGCCTGACGTGACCGGTGGCGCCGGCGGGACGTCCTCGCCCCGCCACGCCCGCCAGGCCCGGTAGCCGCCGGCCAGATCCGCCGCCCGGTTGAAGCCGAGCTGGCGCAGCGACGCCGCGGCGAGGCTCGAGGCGTACCCCTCCGAGCAGACCACGACCACCGGCTGGTCGTAGCCCTCCACCTCGGGCAGTGCGTGGCTGCCGAGGAGATCGAAGCGCCACTCGAGCACGTTGCGCTCGACCACGATCCCGAATCCGAGCTCGCCTTCGGCGGCCCGTTGGCGCTCGGGGCGGATGTCGACGACGAGGGCACCGCCGGCGCGGACCCGCTCGAGCTCGTGCGGCTCGACCCGGTCGATCTGGCTCCGCGCCGAGGTGAGGAGCTCGTCGGCGGAGCGGGTGCTCACGGGGCAGCCGCCCGTGCGCCGGCCCACGACGTGAGGTCGAGGGCGGCATCGCGCTCCTCGCTGCCGTCGTAGGCCCAGCGCAGACCCTGTGCCTCCAGGCGGTTGCCCACCAGGTCGAAGAAGGTCATGGAGGTGAGCGCCGGGCTGTACACGTGCAGGCTCAGCGCGTGCTCGCCGGCCTCGTTGGTGACGTCGTGCACGTGCCCGGCGCCGAAGCCGAGCGTCGTGCCGGCGCGGAGCTCGTGGCGCACCAGCGACAGTCGTCCCGTGTCGTCCCGCCAGGGCACCGCCTCCACGAGGGTGCCGGAGATGACGCTCACCGCGCCGCTGGACGCGCCGTGGTCGTGCAGCTCCACCTTGCCCCCGGTCGGCCAGGCGATGAGCCAGGCGTCGAAGTCGGGCGTCCGGGCCACCAGCCGCCAGGAGCGATCCTCCACGTCGAGCGCACCCGGCCACCGGATAGCGGGGGCCAGGCGGGACGCCATGTCGCTCGGCACGACCTTGCCGTGGAGCCTCGCGGCGACCCGACCACCGCCGGCCCTGGGGGGGAAGGGGGCGGGGTGGGACGGGTCGCTGCGGAGCATCTGCAGAGGGTACCGATAAAACCCGACTAAGTCAATCGTATTTATCGACAACTGCCGCCGACTGGGCCTCACCGGACGATCCGGAGTTCAACCCGACCACCCAGTTGGTCGCGGCAAAGGCCTCGACCCCCACCAACATGATTCCCAGTGCGCCCGAAAGGATCTTCATCTTCCTCAGGAACTTCGGATTCCTCCGGGTCCTCATACTTCGTGCTCCCTTTCCGTCGTCCAATAGTGAAGTGGTTGCGCATAGGCACTTCGGACGTGGGGAAACGGAGCTTGAGCAGTCAAGTTCTGCAGCCGCGAACTTGTGACTTCTGCGTCACCGACCCGTGGAAAGTCACAATTGTGTCGATGTGACTTTGGTGAGTCACGGCATCAAAAGTCACAGCCGCAGCGTGAGCCGCTGCGATCAGCGTCGTCAACTCCGTCGACGACGCCTCATCTGCTCGGCGCACGCGGCTCTCTGGGGCGGCCCCGTCCGCGGCGTGCGGCGCTCATATCGAGCCGGCTACATCCGGGCCCGGTGGCGCGGCGGGTGAGTCAGGCAGAGACGCCGACCGGCACCCGCGCGACACTCGGCGCGACGGACCCCCGCAGCGAGTCGAGCGTCTGGCGGTAGGAGCCGATGAGGCTGTCCTCGCGGT
>JBEKVF010000270.1:0-4327 GCA_049514295.1 Acidimicrobiales bacterium | reverse complement strand
CGCAGCACAGGATCGTCGATGTCGACGGGGAGTTCGGCGAACATGGCGGAGACCTTGTTCGCGAACGTGCCGTCGCCCACCGCCTTGCCGGACGCGTCGCGCGGCCGGACCGAGACCGGCACCAGGGTGCGCACGACCCGCTCGACGTCCTCGCCGCGTGAGAGCAGGAGCTCGCGGAACCCGCTGGTGATGCAGGCCAGCACGACGTCGTTGAAGGTCCCCCCGAGCGCCTTGCGGACCTGCTTGATGTCGTCCACCGACGTCGTCGCCCAGGCGTAGCGCCGGTGGGGGCCGAGGGGGCCGTTCAGGCTCGAGAGCGGGGTCGGCCGCACCAGGCCCCCGAGGGCGAAGAAGCCGCCGGCCACCTCCAGCGCGTAGCCCGCCATCCGGCGTACGAGGCGGGTCTGCGCCCTTGCGGCGCGGAGCTGCTCGTAGGGCGACAGGATGATGTTCTCCAGCGCGTCCACCACGAGCTGGAGACCCGAAGGCACGGGGCAGGGCTCCCACTCGGAGTGCACGGGGCGCGGCGCGTCGGGGCTGAGGTCCATGAGCGCAGCGAGCAGGTCGATCCCCGCCACCCCGTCGACCAGCGCGTGATGCGTCTTGGCCAGCATGGCCCAGCGCCCGTCCTCGAGCCCCTCGACCACCCAGATCTCCCACAGCGGCTTGGAGCGGTCGAGCTGCTGTGACATGACGCGCCCGACCAGCTTGCGCAGGTCGCTCTCGCCGCCCGGGGCCGGCAGCGCGGTGTGGCGCAGGTGGTACTCGATGTTGAAGTGCGGGTCATCCACCCATACGGGGCGCCCGAGTTCGAAGGGGACGTACCGGACCACCTGGCGGAAGCGCGGCACGAGGTCGAGCTTGCTGGCCACGATGGCCACGATGTCGGCGAACGGCGGCGGCGGCCCCTCGAAGACGGACACCGAGGCGATGTGCATGTGGGACACGTGGTCCTCGATGTGGAGGAACGATGCGTCCAGGGGGCTCAACCGTTCTGGGCTCATCGGCCCTCCCTTCAGGGCAATTCCAACTCGAAATCTACTACCGGGCGGGTCGTGGATCTCCCGGGTCAGCCGGCGCTGGCGGCGACGATGGGGTCGCGGAGCGAGGCCAGGAGGGGGGTGTCGTGGATCTCACCCAGGGTCTCCTCGTAGGCGGCCTCGATCACACGGGTGCTCCGGTCCTCGGCCATGGCCCGCAAGCCCATCGCCCGGCGCGACCCGGCACCGGGTTCCAGGCTGACCACGGCCGTTCCCGCCTCCTGCAGCCGCGCGACCTCCCGCTCCAATCGGCGGTGCACGGAGCGGCGCAGGAGGCCGTCGGCCCCGTTCGCGCTGCCGTGGGCGGCGGACATCGACGAGATGATGACGACGAGGTCCAGACCCTCGGACCGGAGCACGTCGGCGTTGGTGGCCGAGTGCACGCCACCGTCGACGTACTCGGTGTCCTCAATGGTGACCGGTCGGAAGTAGCCCGGAATGGCACACGACGCCAACACCGCCGGGGCCAGCCGTGCCGGCGGTGCGTCGGGCCGGCCGAAGACGACGCGGGCGCCGTCGGACCGGCGGACCGCGCAGATCCGCAGGCCGCCCGGCCAGTGGGCGCCGATGTGCTCGTCGAGGCCGCGCGCCCGCTTGGAGATGTCGACCTGGCCGCGCGGCATCAGCGTCATGGCCGCCACCTCGGGGCGGAAGGCGAGCGGTCTCCGGGCCACCCGCGTGAGCAGCGCGTGGGACGGCACGTTCCACGGCCGCAGCAGCGACCGCACCGACGGGGTGGGCAGCGGCTCGGCTTCGGAGGGGAGGATGCGCCGCAGGATGGCACCGCCGCGCCGCGAGGTGGGCACCCCGTAGAGCGAGGCCGCCAGGTCGGTGGCCGGCACGCCGACGCGCAGTGCCGCACCGGTGATGGAGCCGGCCGACGTGCCGACGATGATGGACGCGCGGCGCGGGTCCCAGCCGATCTCGCGCTGCAGCGCGGCCAGGACGCCGGCCTGGTAGGCCTGGCCGACGACACCGCCGGCACCGAGCACCAGGCCGATCGAAGGAGCCTTCCGGCCCCCGAACCCCCCACGGATCACCTTCATCACCCCCACTTCTTACCCGTTTGTCCAACGCTTCACAGAGATTTCACCTACGGATGGGCTCGCCCTCCTGGTGGGACCACCTGCCGGCTCTTCCTGCGACCGCCCTGACAGCCCCGCCCGCTCCCTGGTGCGTCCACTAGGGCGGCACCATCGGGCCGCACCCACCGTTACTCTCCGGAGCAGACATGGGCGCGACCCGCGACGACCTGCACCGCATTGCAGCGCACGTGCTCGGCCGCCGACGCTTCGCGGTGAGCGGCCACTTCGGCCTGCGCGCGAATCCCGGAGGCGTGGCCACCCCGGCGTTCGGGCCCGAGCCCGAGGTCCTGCGCCTGGCGGGAACGACCCTGGTCCGCGAGGTGGGGACGCAGTGCTGGTCGACGCCCCTCGACGGGTCCACGCTGGCCGAGCTGGCCCGCTTCGGGGGAGCCGACCTGGACGCCGACTTCTCGGCCGGCCGGGCGACGCCCCCGCTGGGCCCGACCGACACCCCGCTGCGCCTGGACGCCGCGGGGCTGGACGGGCTGTACCGCTGGTTCGACCTGGGTTGGCGGGTGCTCGACGCCGTCACCTCGGACGCGTCCGTGGCACCCAGCTGGTCGACGGTGCAGCTCTGGCCGGAGCATTTCGATGCCGGCACCGCCGCCGACCTGGGGTCGGGTGCCGGCGTCAACCTCGGCTTCTCCGGCGGCGACTCCTTCTCGGAGGAGCCGTACGCGTACGTCGGGCCCTGGGGCCCCGAACGGCCGGGCGATCCCGCGTACTGGAACGCGCCGTTCGGTGCGTTCGTGCCGCGTTCCCGCGCCGGCGACGAGGCGGCGTGCGCGGCGTTCCTCCGCTCGGGACTGGCACTGCTGGCGGGGGGATAGCGCGCGTGCCCGTCCCGCTCCCCACGGCCGAGACCGTCAACCGCGAGACCAGCTCCGACCGCATCGACTTCCTCCGGATGGACTCGTTCGCCGTGGCCCACCGCACGTGCGAGGACCTGCGGGAGCGCTTCAATCTCGTCCCGAAGGCGGCGGCGGTCGTGGCGGGGTCGGTCGGCCCCTGGGAGCGCGGGGGGATCAGCCCCTTCCAAGTGAACGCCGGCCGCGAGCTGGCCGCCGCGTGGGGGCTGCCCTACGACGCCCACTGCGCATCCGCCTGACGCTCATGACTCCAGGAAGCGCAGGACGGCCAACACCCGGCGGTGGTCGTTCTCCGAGACGGGGAGGTTCAGCTTGGCGAAGATGTTGGCGACGTGCTTCTCCACCGCGCCTTCGCTGACCACCAGCGCGCTGGCGATGGCGGCGTTGGACCGGCCCTCCGCCATGAGGGCGAGGACCTCCCGCTCGCGGGGAGTGAGGACCGAGAGCGTGTCCGTGCGGCGCGTGGCGCCGAGGAGCTGCGTCACCACTTCGGGGTCCAAGGCCGTACCTCCTATGGCGACGCGCTCGAGCGCCTCGACGAAGTCGCTGACGTCGGCCACGCGGTCCTTGAGCAAGTAGCCGATGCCGGCGGCGTCGTCCGCCAGCAGCTCGGCGGCGTAGCGCGTCTCGATGTACTGCGAGAACAGCAGGATCCCCAGCCCCTCGTGGCGGGCGCGCAGGTCGAGCGCCAGGCGCAGGCCCTCGTCTGTGAATGTCGGCGGCATCCGGATGTCGATGACGGCGACGTCGGGCGGGTACTGGGCGATGGAGCTGCGCAGCGCATCGGGGTCCCCGACGGCGCCCGTGATGACGAAGCCGCGGTCGACCAGGAGCTGGACGAGGCCGTCGCGCAGGATGGCCGAGTCCTCGGCGATGGCGACCCGGAGCGCGCCGACCATCACGGGTTCAGCGGGAGGTCGACGGTGACGACGGTGGGCCCGCCGGGCGGACTGACCAGGTGGAGTCGCCCGTCCACGGCGTGCACCCGGTCGGTCAGGCCGGCCAGGCCGCTGGAGGAGGAGCCGACCCGGGACAGCTCGGCGCCGCCTCGCCCGTCGTCGCGCACGACGAGCCGGAGCCACGTCCCCTGCTGTGCGCACGAGACGGAGGCGCGCGAGGCCTGTGCGTGCTGGGCGACGTTGGCCAGCAGCTCGGCGACGCAGAAGTAGGCGATGGCCTCGATGGCGGGAGTCGGCCGCGACCGCAGGTCGAAGGAGATCTCCGTCGGGACGGCGCTGCGGGCGGCGAGGGTGGCGAGCGCACCCTCCAGGCCGATGTCGAGCGCCGGCGGGTGGATCCCCCGGGCGATGTCGCGCAGCTCGGCGATGGCCTC
>JBEKVF010000269.1:0-4330 GCA_049514295.1 Acidimicrobiales bacterium | reverse complement strand
GTGAGGTCGTTGGCTACGGACAGCCCCCCGCCTGGGCCGGACCCGCGGTCCAGCGCCTCATCCACCTCGATCGTGACCCATTGGTCATCGGGGTAAACCGGCCCGTCGACGTCGCTCTCGTCGGCGATGTCCGCCAGGGTTTGAGCGCCCTTACCAAGGCGCTTGCAACGTTGGACACCCGCAATGACGGCGACTGGGCTCGCGAGCGGGCAGTGGGAGCCCAGCAGGTGATGAACATGATGGCCGACACCGGACTCGAGCTCGACGGGTCACCCGTCCACCCGGCACGACTCGCTGCGGAGTTCGCCCGGTTCTTGCCCGAAGAAGCGATCGTCTGCTTGGACGGCGGGAACTCCGCCCTGTGGGCGCACCTGGCCCTGGTCGTCACCCGGCCCCGGTCACTGTTGTGGACGGGGCACTTCGGTCACCTCGGCACCGGTATCCCCTACGCCATAGGGGCCAAACTGGCACGCCCCGATCGTCCCGTGTTCCTGTTCAGTGGGGATGGGGCCTTCGGGTTCAACCTCCAGGAGCTCGAGACAGCGGCCCGGGTCGGTGCGGCGATCGTCGCTGTCGTGAACTGCGATTATGCCTGGGCCATGGAGGAACAGGGAATGCTCGATGAGGTGGGACGCACCATCGGCGTCCACACGTCGGTTGTGCGCTACGACCTCGTCGCAGAGGGTCTCGGCTGCCACGGTGAGCTGGTGGACTCGCCTGAGGGGATCGTGCCCGCCCTCCAACGAGCAAGCACCTCGGGCCGGCCAGCCGTCGTGCAGGTGGTAGTTGACCACGCGATGAACGTCAATCCCCCCGGCATGAGTGAGTTCCTCGAAATGTACAACGCGGCCACGACGTGATGGTCCCACCCACATATGACCGCTGAGACCCCCCAATTGCTCCGAACCCTCGAGACTACGATGACCGGTGGTCTCCGCCGCTTGCGGACATCCTCGATTTGGGCCTCGCCCTGCCGTGAAGTCGCCTTCGGGTGCGGCAAGTACTCAGAAACTGCTCCTTCCTCACTCGTGCCTTCGCCTCGGACTCTTCGAGCGCGTTCTCAGTCAATTTCGTGATCCGTTGCGCAAGTTCGTTCGCCGCGCCGACCAGTTGCTCCGTCATCTTGAACGCCAAATCGATGCTGCGACGCGGGTCCTTGTCCGGGCCGACACCCTCTTCGACGCCCTTTCCGACCAGGTTCATGGCGTGGGCAGCCCACGCGATCCCTAACCCCTTGCATTCGCCGTCAGTCACGTGCCGGCGTCGCTCACCGCAGGCGATCCCGTCGGAGCGGAGTCCTCACGCCCTGGCCTTCCCGCCAAGGAACAGCGCAGGACACGATCGCTGAATCAGTGTTCTGCCAGCGCTTCAGTGCCGATCGCATCCCCGAGCTCTTCGAGTGCAGCATGGAGTGCGTCGACGATCAGCCAAGGGTCAGGAACGCTGACCGGAGAACCGAGCAGGGAGACACCCAGCGTTTGCTCGTAGCTCCAAGCAGTGATGTTGAGGCCGATCCCTTCGAGAATGGGGCCCACCGAGTAGAGAGCCTCGATCTGGATGGGACCGAAAGAGATCCGCTCCCGCGGTCCGGCGACGTTGGACAGCACCACGTTGAGGGGTGGGTGGACCCGGTCCGCAATGTGGGACCGGGTCCAGAGCCGCACGGCCGAATGGTAGATCTGTGGTGGCACAAAATCGGCGCGCTGCTCAAAGAGATCGTGGCCGAGGACACTGCGAACTTCCTTCGCAGCTGCCGTCATGCCCCGGATATGTTCGAGGCGCTGGACTGGGTCGGCGATGTCGGTCCCGATGCTCACATACAGGTTGTCGACTCGGTTGCCCGACATGCGAGCCACATTCGGGTCGGTCGAGACCGGGACACTGGCGACCAGGGGGCGTGCGGGTAGTTCACCACCATCCAACAGGTAACGTCGCAGCGCCCCCGCGCACACGCACAGGTAGACATCGTTGAGCGTGGTGCCCGCGGTGCGCCTGATGGACTTGAGATCCTCGAGTGGGAGCTCGGTCATTGCAAACGTGCGCTCGGAGGTGAGCGACACGTTGAACGACGTCTTGGGTATGTGGTGGAGAGGAAGAGGCGGCTTGACCGCGAAGCTGCGACGCCGCGCTTCCGACGCTCGGGCCTGTCGCGCCGATTGCACCAGGAACCGAGGCAGGCCTTTCCACCGGACGACATGGTCGTGCGCCGCCATCCTCAGCAGCTCGCGACGCGTTGGGAGCGGCTCTGGACGCCACGGATCCGCATCGGGTTCCTCTGATGGCTCGACGTCGGCGCCTTGCACCACGTTCTGGAGCAGGGCCACGACGGCGGACCCGTCGGCCACCGCATGGTGGATCTTTGCCACGACCGCGATGCGGCCGCCGACGAGCCCCTCGACGACCAACAATGCCCACAGGGGCCGGTCGCGCGCCAGTGGGGTGCCTGCGAAATCAGCCACCACGGCGGCAAGCTCGAGATCGGACGCCGGGCCGGCGAGTACCCGGCGGCTGACGTGGCGCTTCAGGTCGAACTCGGGGTCCTCGACCCACACGGGATGACCCAACCCCCACGGGACGGGCACCACCCGGCGGCGGAACGGCGGGAGCCGGCCAAGCTGGTGCGCGAGGATCTCGATCAGGGTGTCGTAGGAGAATTCGCCCTTCAGGGCAGAAACGTCGGACACCACGACCTTCACCGTGTGCATGTGGGCCGTCGGTGTCTCCGAATAGAGGAATTTTGCGTCGAGCCCGGTCATCGTCTCCACGAGTCAGCCTCCGTTCCACGTGGCAGAACGGCCGGTCGAGATCTGACGCAGCGAGCTGACGAGAAAATCGCTCACCTGTTTGGACCACAAGTAGCCCACGTGGCCCCCCGCATACCACGAGATGCTGGGCTGATCCCAGTGCTCCCAGAGGCGCTGTGCCTGATCCGGAAGGGCCAGCCGGTCGCCGTAGCCGGCAAAGATGAACCGGCCGCGCTTGGGCACCTTGGCCTCGAGGGACAGGGGCGACACCACGCGGTAGACGTTCTCGGCCGGGCCGCCCATGATCTTGTGCTCGATCGATCGGGCACGGATGTCGTGGGGACTGTGTCGGTGGAACAAACCTGGGAAATCCGATACCGGGATGCCCGCCACCACGCCGTCGATGCCCTGCTCCAGACCGGCGAGGAGCGAAACGGCGTACGCGCCCAGTGAGACGCCGTACAGGCTGATCGACGTGGCTCCTTGCTGACGGATGAGGGTGATGAGGCGCCGGATGTCCCACATGGCCTGCGTCAGGCCGTGCACGGCGTTCATCAGCTCGAAGGAGAGGAACGGCTCCCCACTCACCAGGGTGACCCGGCGCGGCCCATGGAGCGGCAGCGCCGGGAGGGCCACGTTCATCCCCAGCTCGTGGTGGAGCCGGTTCATCTGGAGCCCCTGAAAGTCCATGAACGGGAAACCCATACAGAAGCCGTGCACGGCGATCACCCAGGGGCGGGGGCCGTCGGGGTGGCGCACGATGACCGCCGTGGCGGTCCGGTTCGGTTCGAACGCCATCCACCGGTCGGCACCGGGCTCGCCGGGATAGGGGGCGAACCCGCTGTCCCAGTCCCACCGGTCGTAGCTCAGCCCCGTGGCCCATCCCCGGCTCGTCGTCACGTCGGATTCGAAGAGCGGCGGCGGGGTGCGGTGATAGGAGCCGGGCTCCGCGATCCAACCTTCCCTGGCGTACAAGGACTCGGCCTCGGCCAGCTCGCTCGACACCCTCGCGTAGTCCCCGGGCAGCGGGAACCTCCGGGGCGTCATGGCCATGGCCAGCAGCGCCTCGTCCATCGCCACCTGAGCCGCGAGGCCGAGCGATAGGTGCGGCGCCGGCACCGAGTCGCTCACTTCCCCGCTCAGCAAGGCCGAACCGATGTAGTGCAGCGTCCGGGGCAGGGCGCGGGTCGCCCGGGCGAGCGCTCGCCGGTTCAAGAACCCGGCAGCGGCTCGGAAGAGCCCGGTGATCCGATCGATCCCCGGCACCGAGATACCCGGCTCCCCGCTCTCGGACCTGCTCTCCGGAGGGGGAACTCCGCTCGGGGGGTCTATCCAGTCGCCAGCGGGATCATGCGCAACCTCCCCCATCCGGCCTCCTCACGTATCGCGGCGCCTCGCCCCCGGACAGAGGGCACGCCCACTGTGATATTACGTCTGGCATTCTGATCAACGGTAGAGCCTGAAGACCCAGGTCGGGACCAGGGAGCGCTGTGGAGTTCAACCTTGCCGATCTCTTCGAGAGCGTGGCCGACCGCCTGGGGACGCAGACCGCCATGGTGTCGGGCGCCCGCAGGCTCACCTACTCC
>JBEKVF010000268.1:0-4341 GCA_049514295.1 Acidimicrobiales bacterium | reverse complement strand
TCGCAGCTGTGATGCCGATCCGCAGCGAGGTACCTGACGAGTCGGGTGGCCACTGATGGAGGTCAGTTTCAGAGGCCGGCCCTGTCGCCGATGTCACTCGGATTCGGGCGGTGCAATCACCGCCTGAATCCGAGGACCATGGCATTCACCCGGCACGGAGCCCGGAGGCCACGAAGGTCTGTACGCAGATGTAGCCCTCTGAGCTGGACGGATGGCATTCTCGGCATCCACAGCGTCGGTCCACCGACAACGAACCGGAATGGGTGCGACCGCGAACCCGGACCTTTGGCCGTTCGCCACGATGCCTCGCGTCCTATGGTGCATCTATCACCCCATCGATGGTGGGAGGAGACTGATGGAGCGGATGAATGCGCTCGACGCCGAGTTCCTCCACTTGGAGGACGGGATCGGCCACATGCACATCGGCGGGGTGTGCGTGTTTCCCGACCCGCCGCCGCCCTTCGACGACATCGCGAGGATGATCGCCGCCAAGCTGCACCTCATCCCCCGCTACCGCCAGCGAGTGCGTTCGGTGCCGTTCGAGTTGGGCCGACCGGTCTGGGTCGACGATCCCCATTTTAACCTCGCGTACCACCTGCGACACACAGCGTTGCCCGCACCTGGCGATGACACTACGTTCTGCCGCCTGATGGGACGGATCATGTCCCAGCCACTCGACCGCGATCGTCCGCTGTGGGAAACGTGGCTCGTCGAAGGTCTCGAGGGCAGGCAATGGGCGCTCATATTCAAGGTCCATCACTGCATGGTCGACGGAATCGCCGGTGTCGAACTGGTGCGCGTGCTGCTAGATCTCGACGCCGACACCAAGATAGCGGTGCCCGAACCATGGGAGCCCCGGCCGGAACCTCACAGCGCGGCAAAGGTGTTCGACGCATGGGGTGGCCTCGCCAGCAATGTCATCGCCACCGCACGAGGGCTTCCCCGGGTCATCGCCCACCCGCCGGACACCCTCCGCTCCGTCGTCGGGACCGCCCGGGGGCTCGCACACTTCGCCGGCGACCTCGGCGCTACACCACCACTGTCGATCGAGGGCAGCATCGGTCCCCACCGCACCTGGGCTCACTCGTCCGCGAGTCTCGGCGACGTCCGAACGATCCGCTCGGTGTTCGGCGGCACGGTCAACGACGTCGTGCTCGCCGCCGTCAGTGGCGGCTACCGGGATCTGCTCCTCTCGCGCGGCGAGGACGCCGACCGAGCCCTCGTCCGCTCGATGGTGCCGGTGTCGACGCGGCATGACGACGGCCAGGGCGTGCCCGACAATCGGGTCTCGATCCTTCTCTACGACCTGCCGGTTCAGATTGCTGACCCGGTCGAACGACTCGAGGTAGTCCACGAACAGATGACCGAATTGAAGGCGTCCCACATGGCCGAAGCGGGGGAGACGGTCACCGCTATCGGCAACCTGGCCCCGCCGATGGTCGTGGGTACCGTGAGCCGGATGGTTGTCCGCGCTCTCCACCGGCTTCCGCAGCGTTCGATCAATACTGTCACCACCAACGTACCCGGGCCGCAGTTCCCCCTCTACTGCCTCGGTCGCGAGATGCTTGAATACCGCCCCTTCGTCCCCATCAGCCACGGAGTCCGAGTGAGCACGGCCATCCTCTCCTACAACGGCCGCCTCTTCTTCGGCATCACCGGCGACTACTCGACAGCACCCGACGTGGCGGTGCTCGCCTCGGCTGCGTCGGGAGGCATCGAACAGCTCCGCGAACGCGCCCTCCCGCGACTCCGCAACAGCCGACCCAGCACGACCCGCTCCGGCACGACCCGCCCCGAGACTCCATGATCTTGTCGTTGCGGCCCTCGACGCTGCCCGGCCGGACGCCAGGCTCCGCCGCCGAGGTCCGGACCTGCACCCTTCTTGGGACCACTGGCATTTGACTGTCTGCCACCATTTCCGTGGGGCACTTGTCCTTGGGGACTCGAGCAGTCAATGCCGGGCCAGAGGAGACTGGCCGAATGTCGTGCTCGACACCGACGAGATCAGAACCCCAGACGTTTGGGGACCTTCGGCACTAGCCGGAAGCCTTACGCCGGCGCACGATCGCTCTGGGTGTTTGGGGGTGTCAGGTGCAGCGGCTTAGTGGTGCAGACGCCAGTTTCGTCTACGGTGAAACACCGAATTGGCACATGCACTTGGGCACACTGGCTGTACTCGACCCTTCGACCGCCCCAGGCGGCTTCGATGTGAATCGGTTGCGCGCGCTGGTCGAGGCCAGGGCAGGCCTGCTTGGCCCGTTCTTGCGCCGCTTGGTTGAGGTTCCCTTTGGCCTCGACCGCCCCGCTTGGGTGGACGACCTGCACCTCGATCTCGACCGCCAGATCCGCCCCGTCGGCGTCCCAGCCCCGGGCGGCCCCCGTGAGCTCGGTGCGTTGGTCGGCGATCTGTTGGCCTACAAGCTCGAACGGGGTCGCCCCCTGTGGGAGATCTGGTTCATCGAGGGCCTCGAGGATGGCCGCGCGGCTCTGCTCACGAAAATGCACCACTGCTTGGCGGACGGAGTTCGGGGCGCCCGCTTGTACGAGGTGTTTTACGACCTCGACCCCGACGCCCCCCTGGACCGGCCCGATACACCCGTGCTTCAGGGCGAGCGAATCCCGCCTGGGTGGGAGATGGCCCTGCGGGCGCTGCCCAGGCTGACGGGCACCCCGCTGCGGGCCGCCCGTACTTCTGTCCACCTCAGTCGCTCGGCCCTGAGGATGCTACGGCTTCGCGCCTCCCCGGAATGGCTGGCGGTCACGTTGCCCTTCCAGGCGCCGCGTACGTCGCTCAACCGGTCCATCACCGCACATCGCGGGTTCGCCTACTGCTCGGTCCCTCTTTCGGGGATAAAGGCGATCAAGAACGCCTTCTCGGTGACGGTGAACGACGTGGTGCTCGGCATCTGCACCGGCGCGTTACGTCGTTATCTGGCCGATCGCGGCGAGCTACCCGGCAAGCCGCTGATCGCCCAGATACCTGTCGCGGTGCATGTCAACGACGGGGGCGATGCATCCGGTGGCGCGTGGGGAAACGCCACCGCCGTGATGGGCGCCGCCCTGCCCACGCAACTCGATGATCCGGTCGAGCGGCTTCGGGCGATCCATGCCTCGACTCATAGCGCAAAGGTGATGCAGCACGCGCTCGGCGATGACCTCATCCTCGACCTGGCCGATATCGCCCCACCCGGACTCCTCGCCGCTGTAGTCCGGGCCTACAGCCGGCTCCGGCTCGCCGACCATCACCCTCCGATCTTCAACCTGATCGTCTCCAACGTCCAAGGCCCGCCGCTCCCGCTGTACATCGGTGGCGCGCGACTCGTGGCCAGCTACCCGATTGGCCCCTTGCTCGATGGTGGCGGGCTCAACGTCACCGTGCTCAGCTATCTCGACCACATCGACTTCGGCTTCGTCGTATGCCCCGAGATCGTGGAAGACCCTTGGAAGCTTGCCGACGCAACGTCAGCGGCATTCACTGAGCTCGAGAAGGCGGCGGGTTGACAAGTGTGGAGCGTCCGTCGCCGTCCGGACCTGCGGTGCAGCGGGGAGGTTGTCTGCCGTATTCAGTGAAGGGCAGCATCTGAGCCGCGCGCAGGGGACTGCTTCTGCAGCCAGGCTTCCATGGCGTCGTAGACGGCTGGATGGTTGAGCAGGTCGAAGTGGTGTGAGTGTCCGAGGTGGTAGCGATGATCAACTTCGAACGGGATGTGGCGGTTCCGTGGGTGGCGGCCGTTGGCGCTGGCAGGGGGCACGAGAAGGTCGCCGAAGATCGAGCCCAGCGGGTGGCGCTGTCCGGTGGTGATGGTCGCGCTGATCGAGTAGTGGTTGGCGGTGGAGAGCAGCGGCAGGTTGTGGCGGTGGCTCTTGAGGTAGGTGTCGGGGTCGCAGTCGCTCCAGTCGTCGTCGACGACGTAGCCGAAGCGCAGGTCCTTGATGCCGGCGCTGCGCCTGTTGATCAGCGTCGCCAACGGCCGGGTCAGCTCGGTCTTCGACAGCGCCCAGGTCCAGTAGCTGGTGAGGCGCTCGAGGGGTGCTCCGAGGTGGGGCGCGCCGAGATAGAAGACGTGGCGCACCGCTGGAATCCACGGTTCCTCGGTTTGTTCGCCGTAGTGACAGGCGCTGCGGGCAACCAGGCCGCCCATCGAGTGGGCCACGATGACGATCTCTTCGACTGGTGTGGGCCAGGCTGTCACAACCGCGGTCAGTAGATCGGCCAGCCGCTTCCCGTTGTCGGAGATGTGAAGGCCGGTGTTGTAGCGCAGGTACAGGGGCGTGTAGCCGGGGCCGACGGCGAGACGTGAGCCGTAGGTGACGGTCGCGTCATGGTAGTGCTCATCGGCG
>JBEKVF010000267.1:0-4358 GCA_049514295.1 Acidimicrobiales bacterium | reverse complement strand
TTCCCGAGATGATGCGGAGCGGTGGTGGCTCCATCATCAACATGTCATCGGGTGCGTCGCTCAAGGGCGACCGCACCCGCACGGCCTACGGGGTCTCGAAAGCGGGCGTCAACGCCCTCACCATGTACGTGGCAACCAGCCACGGGAAGCGCGGCATCCGGGTGAACACGATCGTCCCCGGGCTCATCATCACCGACGCCGTTCGCGCTCATCTGGACGAGAGGATGCTGGCCGGCCTCGGCAAGGCCACCCTGACGCCTTATCTGGGTGAGCCGGAGGACATCGCCGACCTCGTGGTGTTCCTGGCGTCGGACGAGTCCCGCTACATCACCGGGCAGATGATCGTCATCGACGGTGGCATGTCGTCCCACGTCGGGCTCGGAGGGGACGACTGAGCAGAGGACCCCGAGCCTCCGCTACCTCGGCCCGAGGACGTACTCGCCCGTCTCCGGATGGTGGTACCAACCGCTCGCGGCCTGGGTCCCACCGTCGACGTGGATGGTCTGGCCGGTGACGTAGCTGGAGAGCTCACCGGCGAGGAACACCGCCGCGCCCGCCATCTCGTCGACGTGGCCGGCCCTGCCCATGGGCACCGTGAAGCCGAACCTGTCCTCGGCTCCGGGAGGTGCCACCGCGGCGATCCCCTCGGTCATGGTGATGTCCGGGGCCAGCGCGTTCACCCGGATGCCGTGCCGTGCCAGCTCCAGGGCGGCGGTCTTGGTGTAGTTGATCACGCCGGCCTTCGCCGCGGCGTAGGCCGCGTATCCCGGGGCGGCGCGCACGCCCTCGATGGAGGTCACGCTGATGATGCTCCCGCCGATCGCGTTCTCGACCATCGCCCGGGCGACCCGCTGCGTGCACAGGATGACGTGCTTGAGGTTGGACCGGTAGAGGGCGTCCCAGCCGTTCTCCGAGGTCTCGAGGAGGGGCGAGGAGAAGACGCCGCCGGCGTTGTTCACCAGGATGCTCACCGGTCCCAGCTCGGCCGCGGTCCGCTCCAGTGCCAGATCCACCTCGGCGGACTCGCGGACATCGGTGGTGATGCCGATGCCGCCGACCTCCTCGGCCGCCGCCGCCGCCGTGTCCGCGTGGCGCTCCCAGATGGCGACCTTGGCCCCGAAGGCGGCGAACCCGCGGGCGATGCCACGGCCGATCCCGGACCCGCCCCCGGTCACCACGGCCACGCGGTCGGTCAGCAGGACGGACGAGGGGTCGATGGGCACGGGCGTGACAGTACAGTAGGCCCGTCGCTGCAGGAGCAATCCGACGCCGGCCATGCCGGGAGAGTCAGGGGGTGTGCGTGCCGAGAATCGAGCCGATTCCGCTGGAGGAACTGGCGCCGGAACCACGGCGGATCATCGAGGAGGGCGTGGCGGACGGCACCTACGCCACCCCGATCCCTCTGCAGATCTTCGCCTACAAGACGTCGCAGATCCTGATGACCAACGCCGCGCGCAGCGCCTGGGGGCAGCAGTCCCTCCTCGGCGGCAGGATCCTCGAGCTGCTGCGGATCCGCAGCGCCCAGCTGGGTGAGTGCCAGCCCTGCATGCAGTCGAGGAAGCACGACTCCATCACCGACGAGGACGTGGCGTGCCTTGTCGCCACCGGGGGGTCGGAGCTGACCGAGCAGGAGCGCCTGGCCGTGGAGTTCCTCGATCTCCTCTCGGCCGATCACCACGCCATCGACGACGAGTTCTACCGGCGGCTGGGCGAGGTCTTCACGGCGGCGCAGATCGTCGAGCTGGGCTTCGCCTGCGCGAACTCCATGGGGCTGCACCGCTTCATCCATACGCTCGATGTTTTCGGGCAGGGTGCGCCGGTCATCGCGTACAGTGCCGACCAGGTCGACTCGGCGATCACCGATCCCTCCGTCCACGCATCTGCATGACGCAGACGGTCCTGGTGACGGGAGCCACCGGGCTCGCTGGCGCCAACATCTGCAAGTTGTTGATTGAGCGGGGCGACGCGGTGCGCGCGCTGGCGCGCGACACGGCGGACACCGCCCCCCTGGCCGCGCTCGGTGTCGAGATCGTCACCGGCGACGTCACCGATCCCGATGCGGTGCTGCGCGCGGCCACCGGCAGCGACGCGGCGATCCACTGCGCCGCGCTCCTCGGCGGAGCCAGCCAGAACCTGGCCGACTTCGAGGCGGTGAACATCGGCGGCACCAAGAACGTGCTGGACGCCGCCGAGGCCGCCGGTCTGGGGCGGGTGGTGGCGGTGAGCACCGGGACGTTCTTCGACACCGACGGGGGACTCGACCGGGAGGATGCCCCGGTCACCGGCGAGCCGAGCTCGGACCCGTACACCATCACCAAGATGGCGGCCTTCCTCGACGCCATGTCCCGCGCCGCCGCGGGTCGGGATGTCGTGAGCACGCACCCCGGAGCGATCTTCGGACCATCACCGGTGGAGAGCAACGCGCTCGGTCGGACGAGCTTCAACCGGGTGCTCATGGCCGCCCTGCGCGGGCGGGTCGACCGATACCTGAAGTTCCCGGTCAGCTGGGTGTTCGCCGAGGACATCGCCCGGGGATGCATCCTCGCCCTCGACAAGGGCGTGGCCGGGGAGCGCTACATGCTCGACGGCCAACCCGAGGACGTGGTCAGCATCGCCAACGCGTGCAATCGACTGTGCCGTCTGGCCGGCGTGGACCACCAGGTCGTCGACGTCGAACCCTCCGACGATCCGGAGCTGGCGGCGGTCTTCGGGCCCACGCTGATGGCGATCGCATCCAAGGCGGCGGACGAGAGCCCCTCGCGGCGACCGCTCACCGAGACCAAGACGTACAAGAGACTCGGGTACGGCCCCATCAGCCTCGACGAAGGACTGGGGCTGACGCTCGAATGGCTCCGCGAGATCGGACGCCTCGACACTCGGTAGACGCTCTCACCACAGACCGGTGATGCAGCCCGACGGAGAGATGACAAGACCGCAGGACGCAACAACGGACGAACAACTGTCTGCACGCGCGGTGCCAGCGCTGCAACGAGCGATGCCGCGGCGCGTCACTCCCATTGCGCCACCGGGAAGTCGTTCTTCGCGTCGTCATCTCCTCTTCGACGTCCGGATTCGACCGTTGCGTGCACGACCACCGCATCGACGCGCCCCGGGACGGCCCTGTCACGATGAGGGAGTAGTCCGCGACGAGCCGGACAGGGGGTCGGGCCGCGACTACCAGTGACAAAGGCCAAGAACCCACGACGCGCGGGGCCGGCCCGGAAGGGAGCACCCATGTCCTATAGCGATTTGTTGGCAGAGGCGATGAAGGTTCCTCGCGCGGCGGGCCCTTCGGACGGGCTCCTGGAGGCGCTGGTGAAGAGCCGGCACGCTCGCGCACTCGGTGAGCGGAGCTCCGGGCAGGACGTCCCGGGGCGCCTGGCCAGCGAAGTGGCGTACGACCGGGCCCTCATCGACATCAGCGATGCCATGGGGATCGAGACCTCTCCGGGGCACTTCGTCTCGCCGATGACGGAGCGCCAGCGGCCGGAGCATGTGCTGGCCGAGCGCGGGTCGAACTGGAGTCGCTTCATTTATCCGCACGGGGCCACCGATCACCGGGGCGCCCTGGCATCAGCCGCCTGAGCGGTCGGCGGGTCCGGGTCAATCCCGGTCTGGGCCTCGCTCAGCTACCCCCGATGTAGGTCGTACACGAACTCCGCGCCGGCAGCCGAGACGTTGAGGGCATCTTCTCCTTCAACGCCGCCTTCAAGGGATCACTCGGGAGCATCACGTTGAACGCCTCGGTGACCGGGATGGCGGCGACCGAGGACGGGGGGCTACTGGATGGTCACGGCGGACGGCGGCGCTTTCGCCTTCGGGGACGCGCTGTTCTGGGGCTCTGCCGCCTGAGCGAGCGCGGGGCCGTCGGGGGCGGATCGCCGCGTCGGCCCAAGGGGCACGGTGGTGAGCCGGCCTGGAGGCGGGGATTCGGCGAGGGGCCGAGTCGCGCAACCGTCACGCACGGCCTCCCGAGATCACGGACGTTTCACGCACGCCCCGGAGCTCGAAACGGGTCCGTAACGCTGCTCGCAGGTGGGACACAGAAGGCGCCCTTAGGCTTCTGCCCAGCGAGACGGCCGGCGCCCCCGTCCCCCAACCCCCCGGGACGGCGCCGGCCGAATCGCGTCGGCACAGTATCCGAGTCGATCATCGCCGGTCCGTCACGGCATCGCGACCCCCCAGCGTCGGCATGGGGGGCCGTTTCGCGTTACGTCGTCCGCAGGTGCTTCCCCCGGTTCGGCAATGGCGAGAGAGAGGAGGTGGCTCCAGCAGGGTTCGATGTCAGTAGAGAATCACTATTGAGGTTGGTGTGGTGGTCGTCGTTACACCACTCGCCGGGACTTGGCCCTCGCTCG
>JBEKVF010000266.1:0-4390 GCA_049514295.1 Acidimicrobiales bacterium | reverse complement strand
TGATCGGTCGGTGACTATCAGGATGCTCGGGCTGCTGATCCGTGCGATCGGAGCCTTCGCGATTCGGCCGGAGGGTTCACCGCATTACCGTCATCCAGGGACGACCAGCACGGGACATGAGGCGAACTCGAGAACCTGCTGGGTGACACTGCCGACGTAGGGCGACCGGACGCCCCGCTCGTCGGAGACGGCCATCACCACCATGTCGGCCGGCCAGCCTCTCGCCTCCTCGAGGATCCGACGGAAGGGGTCGCCGACCTGCGTGCGGATCTCGACGTCGCCCTCGGGGACTCCGAGCGCGCAAACCTCCCGCCGGACGTGCTCCACGAGGTGCTGGGCTCCCTGCTCGCGCCGCTGGCGCGACTGAGGACCAGCGACCCGCTCGATCTCGCTCGCCACCACGCTGTCCTCAACAACTGTCAACACCCGTATGCGAGCCCCGAGGCCGCGGGCGAGCTCGGCGGCCATGCGCGCCGCGTTGAGGCTCTCCGCAGAGTCATCGACGCTGACCAGGATGCGTTGCGCCATCATCTCAGAACACCCCCGCCGCGACGCTTGGCCCATCGGGCAATCAGGCGTTCCTCGCGCTCGAGCTCGTCGAGTCGCAACACGAGGTCATGCAGCTGCCTCTGAAGGGCGGGCAGCCGGTGGTGCTCAATGGCGCGCAGCCGTCGCTGGGTAGAGGCCAGCTCAATTTCCACCTCTCGCAGGGCCGCGCTGGCCACGGCGTCCTCAGCAGCGGCCCGCAAGGCCCGCCCGTGGGCGGCGGCCGCTGGCGCAATGGCCGCATTCGACGACGCGGCGGCGGCAGGAGTGAGAGCCGGGAGCTCGCAGCGAGCTTCGTCGGGATGACGTGTCCCCATTGTGTTGCGCCAGGAGATCGAAACGGTTCCGCGGCCGGCGACGTCGCCCGCCGCAAGGCGGACAGCCGTGCTGCCGCCCAGCGCACAGGCCCGGCTGCTCCAACGTTCGGCGTGGTCGGCGGCGCTGGCCCAGGCTGCACCGGTTTGCTCCGCCATCAGAGAGAGCCGCCTCTGCTCGCGGCGCAGCACCTGCCGCTTCTGACGCAGCAGCTCCACTCCCCGCGTTGCGGTGCCGATCCGCTCCACAAGCCACAACCGCCCGGCACGGCCCGGAGGGAGATGCTCAGCCATAGGGCACCCCCTTGTCACGCTCGGTGGCCGGCTGGCCGAGCGCGCTCCCCTGTGGGGCGCCGCTGACGGGCCCGTGCTGCTCGCGGCCGAGATGATCGCCGAGGTAGTAGGTGGCGATGTCCTTAGCGGGCACCATGGTCAGCTCACGCTCGGGCAGGATCGACAGGACCTGCCACGCCCGGTCGAGCGTGTCCTCAAGTGGGCGCGACTCGTCCATGAGCTGGTTGACCAGGTCCCGCGAGAATGCGTCGTTGAAGGCCAGGTACTGGCGGTCCGTCTCGGTCAGCGCCTCCATGCCGATCAAGTCGGCGAGCTCTTGGGCCGCCCTGGCCCTGGCCAGAGCGGCGACCAGCTGCCCGGCCAAAGGGAGGTGGTCGCCGCGGGTGCGCCCGGGCCCGGCCCCCTTGCGCATGAGCCTCGAGAGCGATGACAGCACGTCGACCGGCGGGTAGACCCCCTCGGCATGGCGCTCGGGCGACAGCACGATCTGGCCCTCGGTGATGTAACCGGTCAGGTCGGGTACGGGGTGGGTGATGTCCCCGCCCGGCATGGTCAAGACCGGCACCTGGGTGATGGAGCCCGGTCGGCCCCGCAGCCGCCCGCACCGCTCGTAAATCGAGGCGAGGTCGCTATAGAGGTACCCGGGGTAGGCGCGCCGCCCCGGTATCTCCCCGCGGGCCGCCGAGACCTCGCGGACGGCCTCGCAATAGCTGGTCATATCCGCCAGCACGACCAGGACGTGGTGCTGATGCTCGAACGCCAGATGCTCCGCGATGGTGAGGGCGACCCTCGGCGTGAGAATTCGCTGAACCACCGGGTCGTCTGCGGTGTCGAGCACGAGGACGAGGTCACCGGCCGAGCTGCGGGTCTCGAGCGCCTGCACGATGGCCGCGGCGTCGGCGTGCGTCAGACCCATCGCGGCCACCACCACCTTGAAGCTCTCGCCACCGGCGTTGGCTTGGGCAGCGATCTGGGCGGCCAGTTCCAGGTGCGGCAGGCCGGCCGACGAGAACACCGGCAGCTTTTGACCCCGGACGAGGGTCATGAGGGCGTCGATGACCGAGATACCCGTGAAGACGGGGTCGGAGGGGACGTCGCGCTCGGTGGGATTGAGCGGGGCACCCGCCACCGCCCTCCGCTCGCCCGACAGCATCGGTGGGCCACCGTCGAGCGGCTCCCCCATGCCGTTCCACACGCGCCCGAGCCAACCCTCCCCGACGGGAATGTCGAAGGGACGCCCCTCGAAGGCCACCGACGCCCGCTCGGGGTCGATGCCACCGGTGCCCTGGAGGACTTCGACGACGGCGACGTCACGGTGGACCTCCAGGACGAGGCCGGCGCGGATCTCCCCTGAGGGCAGACGGACCCGGGCGATCTCGTCCCATCCCACGCCTTCGACGCCTCTGACGGCCAGCAGGGGTCCCTCCACCCACGCCACACCGCTGAACGCGATCGGGATGGGCACGGTGCCAGCGGCCGAAGGACTCGGCAGGTCGCCGGCCCCGGCACGGCCCCTCCCTGCACCTTGAGTGGGGTGTTGCGATCCGGGGGCCCGTGTCACGCCAGACCGTCCAGCCCGGCCAGCACCTCGCCACGGAGTTGGAGCACCGCCTGAGCGTCATTCGGTCCGGTCGCGTCGCGGGCCCGAGTCACCGGGGCGAAATCAAACTCTTCAACGGCGGACACCGGGAGGCCCGCCTCGATCAGTGCGAGGCACCGGTCACTGACGCCCAGCACCAGCTCGAGCAGGGCGCTCTGCTTCTCGGGCCCGCAGTAGGCATCGTTTTCGCTCAGGGCGCTCTGCTGGAGGACCCCCTCTCGCAGCAGTCGCCCCGTGAGCAGCACGATCCGCTCCCGACCTGGGAGAGCGCTCAGGCCGATGAGCTCGACCACCGAGGCCAGGCGGTCCGCATCGGCCAGCAGGGCGACTGCTCGAGCGCGGGTGGCGGCCCACCCGACGCGCCCCTCGGTCGCGTGCCACGCGGCAACGGCCTGGGCGTCCCGGGAAAACGACCGACGCCACGTCACCGCCGGGTAGTGCCGGGCATAGGCGAGTTCCCTGTCGAGAGACCACAGACACCGCACAAAACGCTCCGTGTGGGCCGTCACCGGCTCGGTCATGTCTCCGCCGGGCGGCGACACCGCGCCGATGATCGTCACGGAACCCTCGGTGCCACCGAGCGTGGTGGCCCGGGCCGCCCGCTCGTAGAAGGCGGCCAGGGCGGATGCCAAGCCAGCGGGATAGCCCTCCTCGGCCGGGAGTTCGCCGCTCCGGGATGAGAACTCCCGCAGGGCCTCCGCCCACCTCGACGTCGAGTCGGCGAGCAGCACGGCGTGATAACCCATGTCGCGGTAGTACTCAGCAACCGTCATGCCGGTGTAGATGCTCGCTTCGCGGGCCATGACGGGCATGTTCGAGGTATTGGCGATCACGACGGTGCGCTCGAGCAGGCTGCGGCCTGATCTCGGATCGGTGAGCGCAGCGAGATCAGCCAGGGCGTCGGCGAGCTCGTTGCCGCGCTCCCCACATCCAACGAAGACGATGACGTCAGCGTCGCACCACTTGACGATCTGCTGCAGTAGGACCGTCTTGCCGGTACCGAAACCCCCTGGCACTGCGGCTGTCCCGCCGCGGGCAATCGGGAACAGCAGGTCGATGACCCGCTGGCCGCTCACGAGCGGCACGAACGGCCGCAGCCGCTCACCGAGGGGCCGTGGTCGGCGTACCGGCCACTCCTCGACCATGGTGACGGATTGATCACCCACCGTGGCGATTGGCTCCTCCTCGTCGACCTCGCCGCGGCCGGCGAGCCAACGAAGCGGGCCGGCGGCACCGGGCGGCACCAGGACGCGGTGTTCAAAGTCGCCGACGGCCACGCAACCGAGGCGCGTACCCGCTGCCACCTCGGTGCCGATGCGCACCGGCGCCGGCTCGAACGTCCAGTGGGCGGAGGCCTGCGGGCGCTGCAGCGAACCGGGGGCCAGCCAAACGGGCCGGTCGGCGAGCGGGCGGAGCAGTCCGTCGAAGATGGATCCGAGCAGGCTCGGACCGAGGCGCGCGGAGAGAGGTTGCCCCCGCCCCGCCACCGGATCGCCGACCCGCAGTCCGCCGGTGTACTCGAAGGCCTCAGCGGTGAGCGAGCCCTCGTGGATCGCGACCACCTCGGCGGGGAGTCGCCGGTCACCGACCTCCACGATGTCGAGGGCAGCCACGTCGGCCAGGCCCTCGACTTCCA
>JBEKVF010000265.1:0-4394 GCA_049514295.1 Acidimicrobiales bacterium | reverse complement strand
CCGAAGCCGGAAAGCTGGGCTTCGCGGAGGACGCCGAATACGGCGAACAGCAGAAGGCGATCAACTTCTACGTGGACCAGATCAACAACGCCGGCGGGATCCACGGCCGCAAGATCAACCCGATCATCGTGCAGTTCGACCCGCAGGACGAGGCGGGCATGCAGGCGCTCTGCAAGGACTGGACCGAGGGGAGCCCCGCGGCGTTCGCGGTGGTGGACGGCCTCGGGGCGTGGAGCGGGGACGACGAGCTCTGCATCACCCAGCAGGGGCAGACCCCGATGATCGCGGCGTGGACGACCACGTCGCAATGGACGCAGCTGGGCTCGCCCTACTTGTGGTGGACGGGTCCCGACGACGCAGCCGTGCTCGCCGCGCTCGTCCAGTGGGGCCACAGCGCCAAGCTGCTGGGTGGCTCGGCCAAGGTGGGCGTGCTCGCCGGGGACCGGACCAGCGACCAGGACGCGCTCAACCAGGACCTGCTGCCCGATCTGAAGAAGATCGGCGTGACGCCGACGGTCGTCACGGTCGCGGCCGGCAACAACGACACGGCCACCACGAACTCGGACGTCCAACTCGCGGTCGAGCGCTTCAAGGCGCAGGGCATCACATCGGTCATCCCGCTCGTACCCGAGCCGGCGTTCTTCCCCTACATCGGGGCCGAGACGTCCCAGCAGTACTTCCCCAAGCTCCTGCTGAGCGACTACGAGCAGTCCGTCGAGCTGGCGCTCGGCCTCATCCCGGTCCCGTACGAGCAGGCGCTCGACGGCCAGGAGGGCGTCACCACCGAGACACTCGGCGGCTTCGACGACGCACGGCCCGAGAGCCAGGGGGGCTACGACCCCGGTGTCCGGGCCTGCTACGAGTCGTGGCACAAGGCCTACCCCAAGCCGCCGGCCGGCGCGACGAGCTACTACATCGAGGAGCAGGGTCCCATCTCGGCGTGGTGCGGGGCCATCAAGCTCTTCGCCACGGCGGCCACCAACGCGGGGTCGGACCTCAACCGGCGGACCTTCGTGACCGCCATGTCCAAGATCACGAACTTCCCCGGCAGCCTGTCGCCGGTGTGGAGCTTCGGGCCGGACAAGTTCTACGGGCCGACCGAGTACCAGGTCGTGAAGATCCACAACAACGTGCCGCCGTCGTCACAGTGCAAGCTGAAGACGAATCACCAGCCGCAGGGCACGTGCTGGGTGACGGTGCAGCCGTTCAAGGCGTTGCCGTCGACATCGGGCTCCTGACCCTCGTGCTACCACGAGGTTGACGCACCTGCTGACCTCATTGGCGCGCGAGCGGCAATCGGGCAGGCTTGGGTAATGGAGCGTGCGGCCACGGCCCCGTCCGCCGGGGGGTGACCGCGCCACGCCTCCCTGACGGGTCCCCGGGGGGCTCGGCGGCCTTCCAGACCGCCTGGTACAGAACGGTCGCCGGCTGGCGCCGGCAGCGAGCGAGCTACGTGGTGCTCGTCCTCCTCATCGGCCTCGTCGGTGGCGTCGCACTGGGATCGCTGGCGGCGGCCCGTCGGACCGCCTCGTCGTTCTCCATCTTCCTGGCCCATTCGAACCCGTCGGATCTCATGATCGTGCCGGCCGGCGGCGGACCCGGCGTCGGTCAGCCCAACCAGGCGCAGCAGCTCGTCGACGCCGTGCGCCGCTACCCGCAGGTCACGCATGTCGAAAGCTACGAGGCGCTGAGCGCGTCGCTCGTGCACTCCGGAAGAGTCCAGGCGCGGAGCCTCAATGGCAACGTCGTCCTCGTCGGGAGCGTCGACGGCCTCCTCTTCAACCAGGATCGCTTCGCCGTCACGAGCGGCCGGATGGCGGATCCGGCCCGCGCTGACGAGGTCATGGTCACGCAGAGCGCTGCGGCATCGCTGGGGCTGCATCTCGGTGAGGTGGTCCCCGTCGTGATCTCGCCGTCCTCTGGTTCGGGGCCCGACCGGCACATCGGGCTCAAGGTCGTCGGCATCGGCCTGCTGAACCGGGAGGTGGTGCAGGACCAGATCGCCAAGTACCCCACCTACATGGTGGCCACGCCGGCCCTGACCCGATCGGTGGCCGGCGACGGCAGCATTGTGTACCTCGGGGTGCAGCTGCGCGCCGGCGCGGCTGATGTCGCGGCGGTGGAGCGGCGATGGAACTCGACCGAGCGCTACTTCACCGACTTCCAGGTGGTCTCGCAGGTCCAGTCCCAAGCCGATCAGTCGATACGGCCCATGGCGCTGGCACTCGGGGTGTTCGGTGCCATCGCCGGGTTGGCGGCCCTGTTGCTCGGGATTCAACTCGTCGCCCGCCGGTTGAGCGCCCGCGAGCATGATCTGGCCGTCATGCGGGCCGTCGGGGCCGATCCGGCGACGACCACCCTCGACGGCCTCGTGGGCACACTCGGGTCGGTCCTGGCGGGAGCCGCCCTCGCCGTCGGGGTGGCGCTGGCCCTCTCGCCCCTGTTCCCGATCGGCCCCGTGCGTCCCGTCTACCCGGACCCCGGCGTGAACGCGGACTGGACGGTGCTCGGTGTCGGATTCGCAGTCATGGTCGGCGTCATCGGGGGCGGCGCCGTGGTCATCGCGTTCCTCGGCGCACCCCATCGCACACAGCGGCGCTCCCGCTCCTTCGCGCACCGTTCGTCCACCGTGCAACTCATGGCCCGGACCGGGTTGCCGCCATCAGCCGTCGCGGGCGCATCCTTCGCGGTTGACGCGCGGTACGGCAGGACAGCCGGACCCTACCGATGGGCCCTCGTCGCGGCCATGATCGCCATGATCGTCGTGACCACGACGTTGACCTTCGGCGCCAGCCTGCAAACGCTGGTGTCCCACCCGGCCCTGTACGGGTGGAATTGGGACTACGCAGTCCAGAGCTCCGACGGGTACGGGCCCGTTCCGAACAAGGCGGTGGCGACACTCCGGCACAACCCCGAGGTGACGTCGTACTCGGGCGTCTCCTTCGCGACCATGCAGCTGGACGGGGTCGAGGTGCCGACCCTCCTGTCCGACCCCGGCTCCCCGGTCGCGCCACCCATCGTGGCGGGTCACGGACTGGCCACGTCGCACCAGGTCGTGCTCGGTGCGGCGACGCTCGCGCAGCTCCACAAGCGGATCGGCGACACCGTGGATCTGAAGTACGTGCCCGAGTATCCCCGCCACCCCATCCGGCTCACGATCGTCGGCGTGGCCACGATGCCCGCGATCGGGATTGCCGAGGGCCTCCACACCTCCATGGGCGTCGGTGCGGCCGTACCCGCCGACGCCGGGCCCGTGACCGAGGCGCTGGGCCCGCAGGGCTACGGTCCCTCCTGCAACGGGCCCAACATGGTCTTCGTGCGTGTCCAGGGAGGTCTGAGCCCTGCGCAGGGCCAAGCCGCCGCGCAGCGGCTGTCCGACGCCGCCAACCGGATCCTGGCCGTGCAACCGCCGAACTCGGTCTGCGGCGGCAACGTGGCCACCGCCATCGGTGTCCAGCGCCCCGCCCAGATCGTCAACTACCGGTCCATGGGCACCACGCCAGTCCTGCTCGCCGGCGGGCTCGCGCTCGCGGCGGTCGTTGCCCTCGGGTTGGCCCTCGCGGCGTCTGTACGGCGGTGTCGTCGAGACCTCGCACAGCTCAAGGTGCTGGGCTTCGTCCAGCGGCAGCTGTCGGCGGCGGTGGCGTGGCACGCGTCCATCGTGGTCGCGATCGGGATCGTGGTCGGCATCCCGCTCGGCATCGTGCTCGGCCGCTGGCTGTGGATCCTCTTCGCGGAGCAGATCGGAGCGGTACCGGCCCCCACGGTGCCGGTGCTGTCCGTGCTCCTCGCGGCGGCCATCGCCCTGGTGCTGGCGAACGCGGCCGCCGTGCTCCCCGGTCGGCGGGCCGCTCGCACCGCGACTGCGCTCGTCCTCCAAGAGGAATAAGCAAGCTCCGGTTGCTGGCGCTCACCCGGGAGAGGAACGCAGCGGAGCCCGCGTCAGGCGATGTTGGTCGGCGACGGCGGCCGGCCCTGCAGGATGTCCTGGGCCCGCGTCTCTATCGCCTCGTTCATCTCGGGGTGCGTGAGGACGTAGAAGGTGTCGGTGCGGACGGCGTCGATGACGCGATCCGCCACCGCCGCCGGCGGGATCCCGGCGTCCACCATGTTTTGAATGACGCCGCGGAATTCCTCCGCGCCCTCGACGTCGCGCTCAGGGGCCCACGCGGGCCGGTTCCGGTCGGACTCGGCGATGCGCGTCTGGACGAAGCCCGGGCACAGGACCGAGACGCCCACCGGCGCGCCGACTACCTGCAGGTCCTTGTAGAGCGCCTCGGACATGGCGACGACGGCGAATTTCGTCGCGTGGTAGGGGCCCAGGAAGGCCGTGGTGGTGAGGCCGGCGATGGACGCCGTGTTGACCACGTGCCCCTCGCCCTGCTCAATCATGA
>JBEKVF010000264.1:0-4406 GCA_049514295.1 Acidimicrobiales bacterium | reverse complement strand
CGAACGTGCACAACCAGCTGGCCGCGCAGGACATCACGTTCCCGACCACGGCCGAGTTCGCACAGGCCAAGCCGGGCACGGAGATCACCCCCCAGATGTTGCCCTACCTGCTGAAGTACGCCGGGCAACCCCTGACCACCGGCGCCCAGGCTGAGGCCTACGCCGACCACTTCATCGCCTATCACCTCGCCGAGATGCCCTATAACGGCGTCTACGCAGCGGTGAGCACGGCCGCCCGGGCCAACCCGACGAACGCCAAGTTGGCCGCCGAGGTTCAGACGGTCTTCACGGGCACCACCCTGCGGGGTCTGCTGCTCGAGGCCTATGCGTTCAGCGTCATGGCAACGATCGCCTTCTGGGCCGGGATCGCAGCGTTCGTCCTCGGCGGCATCATGGCCGTCCTGGTTGCCTTCGGGTTCTGGCACGCCCGCCGGACTCCCGAAGATGAGGAACTCACTGTGCGCCACGAGGAACTGACGGTGCGCAGCGAAGGCGGCGCCGGCCACGTGGACAAGGTGGAGCCGGTAACGGTCTGATCTCTCACGGCACCGCAGGTTTCCGTTCTCCACCCGATCCGATTTCAGGACCGGGTGGAGACGCGTCCGGGCATCCGTGGACAGGTCCACCTGATCGGCAAGACGCTGAGCACCCGGCATGCGAGCATGCTCGACACTGATCGGAGGCTCTGATGAAGATCGACACCCTGCTGGCCGGGCTGGAGGACGCTCCCGCCCACGCTCGCCGGCTGGAGCAGCTCGGGGTGGACGGCGCATTCACCTTTGAGGGTCCCCACGACGTGTTCACCCCGCTGATCCTGGCCGCCGGAACCACCACAACTCTGGAGCTCGCCACCAACGTGGCCATCGCGTTCCCGCGCAACCCGGTGCAGCTGGCCCACCAGGCCTACGACCTCCAGCTCCTCACCCACGGACGGTTCAGCCTGGGCCTCGGTTCCCAGATCAGGGCTCAGGTGGAGAAGCGGTACGGCGCCTCGTTCGATCGCCCCATTGCCCGCATGCGCGAGCTGGTCGGAGCCCTCCGTGCCATCTTCGCCACGTGGGAGACCGGTGAGCGGCTGAACTTCCGTGGTGAGTTCTGGTCGCACACCTTGATGCCTCCCATGTTCAACCCCGGGCCCAACCCCTACGGCCCGCCATCAATCGCTCTCGGCGGGCTCGGACCCCAGATGATCCGGCTGGCGTCCGAAGTGGCCGACGGGGTGCTGGTGATGCCGTTCAACACCGCCACCCACTTCGCTTCGCGCAGCGTTCCTGCCATCGATGAAGGACTGGCACGCGCGGGCCGCGACCGCTCGTCGCTCATCGTGACCGGCGAGGTCATCGTCTGCTGTGGGCGGACCGAGGAGGAGATGGAGACCGCCCGGGTGGCGGGTCGGTGGCTGCTCTCCTTCTACGCCTCCACCCCGGCATACCGCCCTGTGCTCGAGTCCGAGGGTTGGGGGGATCTCCAACCCGAGCTCAACGAGCTCTCCAAGTCGGGACGATGGGAGGAGATGCCCGGTCTCATCGATGACGGCATGCTTGCTGCCCTCGCCGCGGTGGGCTCGCCCAAAGAGGTGGCCCTCGACATCGCGGACCGATTCGGGGGGCAGGTCGATCGGGTCGGCTTCTACACCCCGTATCTCATCAGCGAGGAGACCCTCGGGCAGATAGTGGCCGAGCTGGCCTCGGCAGTCCCTCAGTCGCTCTGAGCACAAGCGGTAGCCCAGCCGGTGGTCATCGCCTCCGACACGGGTTTGTGCCTTCCGGTTGACCCGTTGTCACTCGCTTGTGACAGGGGGTTGAGGGCGACCTCTCCGAGAGCCTCTTCATCTATCCGGTTGCTGGCCGGATTGGGACGTTCTCCTCTATGTCACGACCTCCCTTGGCGTCACGATCTGGGAAGCCGTGGCGGCCCTCGTTCGCCACGAGCTGGATCAGCAGGCAGGTGTGCAGTGGTCACCGCGACTTCCATGGATGACACTGGCGATCGCGGGTCGAGCCACGAACCGGATTGGAACGGCCATGGAGGGCACGCGGTGATCACTGCGGCGGTCGAAGTCGACGGTGTGTCAAAGCAGTTCGGTTCGACCCTGGCGCTCGACAATGTTTCGCTCTCCGTCGAGGCAGGCAGGGTGCTGGCGCTGCTGGGACCGAATGGGGCCGGCAAGACGACCCTCATACGGATCCTCACCACTTTGCTGACCCCTGACTCAGGCCGCGCCAGAGTCGCCGGACTGGACGTGCGGAGGGACCCTAAGGCCATTCGGTCACTGATCGGGCTGGCTGGCCAGTATGCCTCGGTCGACGAGATGTTGACGGGCCGGGAGAATCTTGAGCTCGTCGGTCTCCTCTACCACCTTGAGAGGTCGGAGTATCGACGCCGGGCCCAGGACGCGCTCGAGCGCATGACGCTTACCGGCGCAGGGGATAAGCCGGTCAAGACCTACTCGGGCGGGATGCGACGGCGACTCGACCTCGCGGCAAGCCTCATCGGGCGGCCCCCGATCCTGTTCCTCGACGAGCCGACGACTGGGCTCGATCCTCGGACGAGGAACGGTCTGTGGCAGTTCATCGAAGAACTCGTGGCAGAGGGAACGACCGTGCTCCTCACAACGCAATACATGGAGGAAGCGGAGCATCTGGCCGACAGCATCGTGGTCCTCGATACCGGGTGCGTTGTGGCCCAAGGAACCGCTGACGAGCTGAAGGACCAGCTGGGAGGCGACGTCCTCGAGATCAGGGTCACCGACGTGGCTGACCTTGAGCGGGCCGCCACGCTCGTGGCGGAGTTCGGAGACGTTGTGCCGCGCCTCAATCCCGACCTCAAAGAGGTCAGTCTCCCGGTCAAGGGCAGTGCGAAAGTACTTATCGCCGCCGGACGTGCGCTCGACGACAGTGGCATCGCGCTCGATGACCTGGGGATCCGGCGACCTTCGCTTGACGATGTCTTCCTATCGTTCACCGGCCATCGGACGGCAACCGGCGAGGACGCGGATGTCGGCGGCGGCAGTGCAGGTGGGTCGGATGAGTGATCTCGCCATTCAGCGGCTGAGCGCCCGGACCACTTCCATGACCCCGGAGCTCGCGCTCCGCGACATCATCGGGATGACCAAGCGGAACCTCCTGCGGATCATCCGTACCCCGCAGCTACTGGTCATGTCGATCGCGCAGCCTGCGATCATCCTGCTCCTCTTCCGCTACGTGCTCGGTGGAGCAATTCACATCCCTGGGATCAATTACGTTGACTACGTCGTCCCGGGCATCTTCCTGGAGGCGGTCCTGATCGGTGGGATGACCACCTCACTGGCGTTGGCTCAGGATCTCCAGGCGGGCATGATCGACCGCTTCCTCAGCCTGCCCATGGCGCGCTCGGCCTTTTTGGCCGGCAGGACGCTGGCCGACATCTGCCGGAGCATGCTGGCTCTGGTCTTCATCATCGGTCTCGGACTGGTTGTTGGCTTCCGGTTCAACAACAACTTCGGATCTTGCCTCGCTGGTATCGGGTTGATCATCCTTTTCGGCTACGCATTCATCTGGGTGTACGCCGCGGTCGGCCTGGCCGTCAAGGATCCTCAGACGGCACAGGTCGCTGCGATCCTTCCGATGTTCGTTCTGTTCTTCGCGAGTTCGGCCGTCGTTCCCGTGGCCACCATGCCAGGTTGGCTCCAACCTTTCGCTCGCAACCAGCCGGCCAGCGTCGTCATCAACTCGGTGCGCGCCCTGTTCGAGGGCGGTCCGCTGTCCCCGGATCTGTGGCAGGCCATCGCTTGGTGCCTGGGGATCCTCGCGGTCTTCTTCGTCGTCTCGCTGAATCTCTACCGCAAGGCGGCGGCCTAGCCTCGGGCGGTCCCGTGCTCGCTCTCCTGTTGTCCTGGGCAGTCACCACCACATCGGGTTCAGACGCCAGTTCGCCGGGCGTCAGGTTCGAAACTTGATCGCCAGCCCCGAGGGGACAAGCCCGTTTTCCTACGATGCCGAGAGACAGGTCAGGTGTGGACTCTTCATCTTGGATTTCTCATCTCAACCAGCTGTTAATCCGCCAATCGTCGAAGCCGAGAAATTCACGTCACGGTTCCGATCCACCGAGAAGTCGATGTTCTTCGCTGCACCGTGAACCCTCCGGTCGGTGATGGCATCGACGAGCGGTGAGCTCGAGCGTCATCACCGAAGCCCGGGTGGGCCAGAACGCGGCTCCCGTTGCCAGCGGAGTCCCTCCGAATTCGCCGCTCCTCGACTCGATCCCGACCCGTCGACCTGAAAGTCTCAAGGCGCCAGGATCAGGTGACGATAGGTCGCAGACACATATTTGGCGATATGCGAGGCGGTACCTGATGAGGCGTGTGAGTCGCCTAGAACTCGGTTGCATACCCGGCCGTGCCGCGGCGGCTCTACGCCGCCGTGGTC
>JBEKVF010000263.1:0-4407 GCA_049514295.1 Acidimicrobiales bacterium | reverse complement strand
CTGGCTGACGGTCTCGAGCGAGACAATCTTGAGATTGTGCCTGCGGCACTCTTGGCGGAAATAGCGAAAATATTCTTCGCCATTGGGAGAGACCTCGCTCAACACAGCGACGCGTTCGTATCCGTGACGCGCCAGCCAAGCGACACAAAGCGCGGCGTCACCGCCGCAGTCCCCGTTGCCAAGCCGGAAGCAGTAGTCGCCGGCCAGTCGCTCGGTACCCGCCCAGCTGATCAGCGGGACCTTGAGCTCGTTGGCGAGCGGAGCCGCGATGATCGCGTTGTCGGAGCTGTACGCACCGGCGATGCCGATACAGCCCTGGTCGACGAGGTACTTGAAGCCATCGGCGGCGTTACGAGCCGAGCCGCGTGGCAAGCCGTTCTCCGCGTGGAGCACGAACTCGACGGGACGGTCGAGCAATCCCTGCTCGACCGCCTCATCGAAGGCCATCCGGTGGATCTTGTTGTAGCCGCCCTCCGGGCCGTCGAGTGCCGAGCCCAGCCACCCGATCTTTATCGGGTCTGGGGACCCCGCCCAACCCTTCTCACTGTCTGCCATCGCCGGACTCCTCACATTCGCGTGCAGGCATGCCATCCCGCACTAGGTCTGATCTCATCACCATCGCATCCTGCGCAAGGCATCACCCGGACCCAGATCATCGACCTGTCACCGGGCTGACCCCCTGGTCCTTGCCGACACGGGGTAGGCAGGGACCTGAACAAATATAATGTATACAATTATGCTCGGCCGGAGGGCCGGGACGGTGAGAAGCCCTCGGAAAGGATGCTCCCGTGTCTGAGCCGTTGACCCACCTCCTGACCGTCAGTGGCCTCCGCAACGTGGAGCAGAGATTGGCTGTATCCGATTGCCCCGCGAGGCCGTCTCTCGCCGTGGCCGGGTCATGACGGCGCTCGAAGGCGGCCTGGCGGACCTGTTGACCGCGCACCCTTTTTCCGATGGTGAAGACCTGATCAGCACCGTGGACCGGACCGTCACGGCGGGCACTGCGCGCGTCGAAGCCGCCCGAATCGGCGCACGGCTGCGGTCCGCGGGGATCGAGCCCGGTCAGGCGGTGGTTGTCCAGCTGCCCAATGGGCCCGAGTTCGTCTTCGCCATGTTCGGGGTCTGGCTGGCCGGGGCGGTGTTCGTGCCGGCCAACCTACGGCAGCCACAGGCCGAGCTGGACCATGTTCTGGCATCCACCGCCCCTGCCGCCGTGATCGATACCGCCGGAGTGCGCCTCTCGGAGGTGCCGCCCACTCGCTACGAGCCCGACACGGCCTTTGTCACCTGGACGTCAGGAACCACGGGAAAGCCAAAGCCCATCCTTCAGACGCACACCGGATACCTGGAGCTGCTCGACCGCGTCCTCGGTCCGCTGCGCGGCCGGCCGGCCGATCCGGCCCGTCCTCCATCGCCGAACCTGGTGCCGGTGTCTCTGGCGCTCAATGCCGGCATCTACAACGTCCTGTTCGGACTGCGGGCCGGGGCTTCGCTGGTGCTCATGGACCGCTTCAGTACCTCGGAGTTCGCGACGCTTGTCGGCCGCTTCTCCATTCGGTCAACTGTCTTGCCTCCGGCCGCCATGGTGATGCTCGCCGACGACGCCGGTGTCACCGATCTAACGCCGCTGCGCTACGTGCGGAGCATCACCGCACCGCTCTCGCCCCTGGCGGCTCGCCGGTTCTCCGACAAGTTCGGCGTGACGGTGCTGAATGGCTACGGGCAGGCCGAGATCGGAGAGGTCATCGGATGGACCGCGGCCGACGCCCGGGATCACCCGGAGAAGATTGGCGCGGTTGGCCGGCCTCACCCCGGGGTGGCGATCAAGGTGGTGGCGGAAGACGGATCGCCGACGCCAGCCGACACCGTTGGGGAGTTGCTCGTGAAGCCGCCGCGGATGGCCTCGGGATACGCAGACGGAGAAAGTCTCGAAGATCGGCTGGATCCGGAGGGATACGTGCGCACCGGAGACTTCGCCCGCGTTGACGATGACGGCTTCGTCTGGATCGAAGGCCGGGTCGGCGACGTGATCAACCGCGGAGGGAACAAGGTGTTTCCGGGGCAGGTCGAAGAGGTCCTCCTGCTCTCACCCAGTGTGAGCGAGGTGGCCGTGGTCGGCCTACCCGATGAGCGCCTGGGTGAGGTGCCGCTCGCCTTTGTCGTCGGTGATGCGCCGGACGCGGAGCTTGATCGACTCTGTCGGGACCACCTGGTGGCCTACAAGATCCCTGTCGCGTTCCGGCACGTGGACGAATTGCCGAAGAGCGAGGTCGGCAAGATACTGCGTCGGGAACTCGTTGCCATGGCAGCGCCTGGCGACCCTTCAGTTCAGAAGGGATGAGTCACGGGTTCGGCTCGGCACCGGCTTCAACCGTCCCAGTCCTCGGTACGGTCGGCGCGAGACGGCTGTCGACCCAGACGCATCGGCGAGAGCGCCGCCTCCACCAGCAGGATTCGGCTCGTACGCTCGGTCAGCGCCAGGTTCTGTGCCTCGAGCTCGACCAGTCCCCGGTGATGACGGCGCGCCCTCTCGCGGTCGGCCCAGTCCTGCCAGGTAGGGACCGCCCAGAGCAGGAAACACTCGCGGTCGTCGACCAGGGCCGTCTCCCAGGCTCCGGCCAAGACCCACCCGAACTCGCGCATCACCGGGATGACATCGCAGTGGATGAAGTCCAAGTAGCGCGCCGAGCTCCCTGGCGGCATCTGGATCTGCTCGTGCGCGTAGACCTCACCTCGTATTCCCGCTGAGCAGGCTTGCTCAATGGTGGGCATCCACGGCGCCGGGAGGAGCAGGCGATCCACGCCCCCCGCCCTCAGCTCGGCCGCAGCCGCCCACCACGCAGCCAGCTTGGGGTCCTGTAGATCGCGATGCCCCAGCTCGTGCGCGAAGGACCGGGCCAGGCCGTCGAACCCGTCCTCCTCCCAGAGGTTGACCACCTGCGGCCATCGTCCGGTGCTGCCGACGACGCCCCACACGCCATAGCAGAGCTGGTGCCGCTCCTCCTGTGCCGTGGGGCTCCAGTTCGCAGTCATGTGGTACATGTAGCGCCCTCGGTTGTGCCCGATGATGTCGATGTACTCGTGGATGTAGACCTTCTCGTTCACGGGGGACACCTCGTCGCTCACGGCTGACCTTCAATGGCAGGGGCGAAGTACGGAAGGGTGATCTCATCGGATGCCGGATGGAATTCCACGGCGAGCCGCATGCCCTCATGCAATGCGTCCGGCTCGCATCCGATGACAGCGCTCATCATCCACACTCCTTCGTCCAGGCGGACCACGGCCGGGGCGTACGGCACGCGGAACGATGGATTGGGAGGATGCCACACCACCGTCCAGCTGTAGAGACTGCCCCGGCCCGCACTGGCGTCCCAGACGGGTGACGTCGCGTGGCACTCCGCACACACGGTGAAGGCACTGAGGCCGCGATAGCCGCATTCGGCGCACCGTTGGTAGAGCAGGCGATGTTGGCGGCATCCCTCCCAATAGACCTTACTGCGGAGGCTCGGGCGTGGGGCAGGGATGCCCTTCAGTTGTGGAAGCAAGAGGCTCATGGGCGCTCTCGGCCCAAGAGCAGCACATCACAGAACAAGGCGCCGGCACCCCCGTTCGAGCAGAGGGCGACTTCCACCCCGGCGACCTGGTTGGTGGCGCACAGGCCGCGGATCTGCAGAGCCGCCCGAATGACCCGTTGCAGCTGCTGCGCGCTGATTCCGGGATGACTGAATGACATGGTCCCGCCGTCGGTGGTGACGGGGAGTTGGGCGCCGGGCGCGATGTTGCCATCCTCCACGAAAGGACCACCCTCGCCGGGGGGGCAGAAGCCGAACGCCTCCAGCTGTCTGATGACCTCGAATGAGAACGGATCGTAGAGTTCGGCGACGTCGACCTGAGCTGGCGTCAGCCCGGCCATCGCGAAAGCCCGCCTGGCCGCGCGGGCGCCCACCATTCCGGCGGGATCGGAGTCGGGTCGGGGCCGAAAGTCCCACACGGGTGCGACGGTGTACGCAGGCCCGAAGGAGTCACTGGCTCCTCCGAGGATCCAGACCGGCGTCTCGTATTCGGCCGCCCGCTTGGCGGCCACGAGCACGATGCCGCACCCGCCTTCCGAGGTCATGGCGCAGTCGAGCAGGTGAAAGGGGTCGGCGATCACGCGAGACGCAAGGATGTCGGCGGGCGAGAACGGGCCCCGGTCGTGGTACACGGCATCGGGGTTCGCGTGTCCATTCGTACGGATGGTGGCCGCGACGGCGGCCAGCTGTTCGGGCGTGGTGCCGTACGTGAGCATGTGACGGCGGGCCATCAGTGCGAATTCGGCCGCGGTGAACAGCCCATAACCGACGACGAGTTCGTTCGTCGGCCGCGTCCAGGGTGCGGTCGAGCTCCGGTCGACGTGGATTCCGGCCC